>MWCJ01000026.1 GCA_002069975.1 Bacteroidetes bacterium ADurb.Bin217
GGGGCGTTGTTGGTACCTAAATTACCTAAACTATGGTTTGTACCATACGAATAGGGTAAAAATTGAGGAAACGGAAATTTAGGATTACCCGAATTGATATCAACTACCGGTGCTCCGGCAGCTTGTGCAAACGAAGATATTGATATCAAACAGCTTATTGCAAAAAGTATAAGTTTCTTCATTGTATATATATATTACGTATTTAGATAGGATATGTAAGACTAAAAAAATGTAAAAATGGTTGCATATATTTAACTTTTTTTACTCACAACCACATACAATACATCGTGTGCCGGTATTGTTGTTTGTAGTATTTTTTTAGTAGTCCCAATATCTTTCTTTGTATAGACATTTCGTATCGTATAAACCCCTTGTGAAAATTGAATTTTTTTGTTAAAAACACTGTCAATAATTGTATGCGTATTCCAATCAAAATCAAGAGAGTATGCATGAGTATTTCTGTTGAGAAAACACAGAGCCCACGCATCGTTTTGCAAGGGTTTTACCCATACTTCTAAACTGTCTTGTTCCATATATTTGAACCCATGTATTCCCAGCGGGTCTTGATTTATAGCAATTACTTCTTTGTTTGTCAATATATCTATGGTTTCTTTGCTTGCATTTCGTACATCGTTACCCATTATGAGCGGCGATGCAAATATGCTCCACAATGCAAAATGTGCACGGTCTTCACCAGCGGTCATGCCGTTGCCAACTTCCATCATGTCGTAGTCGTTCCACGCATCGGGTTTGGTATATTGGCGAATACTGTCGCGGAGATATACAATTTTCATAACTCCCCAACTCGACCATGTACCATGATTTACCTCACAGTCAAAACAGTTCGTAATATCGCCTGTTACACGCCAAAGATTACCAACGGGTGCACCCCATTTCCACGGTTCGTTGTTGCCCCATTCGCAAATGCTGAATACTATTGGTCTGCCTGTAGCATATAATGCATCACGCATAGTAATGTAGGCTTCTTCTGCATTCAATTTATCGGTATAGCACCAGTCGTATTTCAAAAAATCTACACCCCACGAAGCATAGAGGCGAGCATCTTGATATTCGTGTCCTCTACTTCCCGGATATCCTGCACAGGTGAGTTTTCCCGCACAATTGTACAAGCCAAATTTCATCCCTTTGGAATGTACATAATCGGCAAGATGTTTCATGCCTTTGGGGAATTTTACGGGGTCGGCAACTAAATTTCCTTGTGCATCACGCTCGCGAGCCATCCATCCATCGTCTAACACGATGTATGTATATCCGGCATCTTTCAATCCTTTGGAAATAATACTGTCGACCATGCCAATGATAAGTTCTTCGTTTATATTGGTTTCAAATGTATTCCAACTGTTCCAGCCCATAGGAGGAGTTTTTGCCAATCCTTCAATTTTTTGTGAATACACGTGTAAACTAATAAGCACAATGCTTAGAGCAATAATTTTCTTCATTATATTGTATTTAGGTTCCTAATAATTCTAAATATGTATACTTGCAAGTGCATGTATAACTACAAGTGGTAGAATAGTAGTTTTTTACATATTTGTTTTGAATCGATAAAAATACACATTTTTTGCAAAAAAAATACTATGCTTTCATAAAAAAATTATACTTTTATACCAAATACTTCTATGCACAATAATTCTGCTCATATTACTATTTACAAAGCTTCGGCAGGTTCGGGTAAAACCTACGCTTTGACCAAAGAATACATACGTATGCTTTTGGCTGCTCCGGGCAATTACAAACACATACTTGCGGTAACATTTACCAACAAAGCCTGTGGCGAAATGAAAGAACGTATTTTGCATACATTATACACATTGTCAAATAATTATGATTCAGTACAATACGCAAATGAATTGTGTGAGGAATTTTCGTTAAAACCAATAGAATTACAAAAAAAGGCACAGCGAGTTTTACACGATATTTTGCATAATTATTCCTTTTTTTATGTAGAGACTATCGATACGTTTTTTCAAAGAATTATTCGAAATTTTGCAAAAGAATTAGGTCTGCATTCATATTTTGGACTTGAATTAGATACGAGTGCTGTAATAGAAGAAAGTGTACAAAACTTATTTCAAAACATTCACGAATATCCCGAAATTGAACAATGGCTTATAGATTATAGCATTGCGAAAATAGACGATGGTAAAAACCGAAATGTGTTTAGAGCATTACTGAATGATAGTAGCATTTTATTTAAAGAACAGTATATGCAACTCACACAAAAAAGTATTGAATTTGCCGATATTGTTACTTTTTTTGAACACGTAGATTCACTTATACAAACATTTGAAACCAACATTCGAGAGTTGGCAGAAAAAGCTATTGGAATAATTACAAAACACGGCTTACAAGTAGAAGATTTTAAAGGTGGTAGCAGAAGTTGCATGAAGCCATTTTATATATTGGCACAACAACCAAATGATAAAAAATATCTAAAATTAGAAGCAATTCTAGATACTGAAAATTGGTTTACAAAGACATCGAAGCAGCGTCATCTCATTGGGACTTTAGAGCAATCGGGATTGTTAGAAATTACACATTCAATGTTTTCATTATATATGGGGAATGAAGGAATAATATACAGAACTGCATTACTTCTTTCGTCACAAAAATACAGTGTTGGCATGTTGCAAGCCATACAAAAATCTATAGACACATATTGCAGAGATAATGATTTGTTTTTGATTTCAAATACTAACATGTTTTTACAAACCATAATTCAAGGAAGCGATGCCCCGTTTGTATACGAAAAAATCGGCTGCTTTATTCGCCATATCATGATTGATGAATTTCAAGACACATCGCAAATGCAATGGCGAAATTTTTTACCACTCATTTCAAATGCAATTTCCGAAGGAGGCAGTGCATTGGTGGTAGGCGATGTAAAACAATCTATTTATCGATTTAGAAATGGAGATTGGTCATTATTGCATTCCGGTATTTATAATGATTTTATTCAAGAAATATCAGAAATTTCTTTATCACACAATTGGCGAAGTCGAAAAAACATCATTGAATTTAACAATACATTTTTTCAATTATTTTCATCAATACTCCAACAAAAGTATATAGGTACTATGGCTGAAGCCGGGCTTACAGAAATACCGGACAAATTGCAATCGCTCATACCTTCGCTCTATGCTGATGTAGAACAACTAATACCAACACGCTCAAACGATGGTGGATATGTAAATCTACATACTATTTCAGCAGACAAGGAATCAAAATTTCCAACACTCGTATTAGAACAATTGTTGGTAGATGTTCTACAATTATTCGAAAAAGGCTATGCCCCTCATGATATTGTATTTTTGTGTAAAGAAAAAAAACATATAAGCCAAATAGTAACTTTTTTTAATGAAAAAAAACAAGAATATCCTGAATATGCTCAAGCATTTACAATAGTTACCGGCGAAGGTTTAAGAATTTCGAAGTCAGATGTAGTTCAGTTTATTTTAGCATATCTGCAATGGATGGAACAACCTGAAAACAATTTTTTCAGAACAGAATTATCGGTTATATACAACAGATTGCAATCGGCACAAACCAATGATTCGGTGATGCAGGTACAAACAAAAGCGAATATACTTGGAGATATACCTTCAATATCAAAAAACATGTCGTTGCATCTCATAACCGACAACATCATTCAACAATTTTCACTGCACACCCACACTCAGGAATTGGTATATCTTCTTGATTTTCAAAATATAATTTATTCCTATTCTAAAAAAAATATGGTTTCTATTTCGCAGTTTATAGAATGGTGGCATGAACAAGAAGATACTGCATATTTAAAACAAGAGCCACAAGGGTACATGCGAGCTATGACAATGCATAAATCTAAAGGATTACAGTTTTCGGTAGTATTTATGCCATTTGTAGATTGGCAATACAGCCGCAGCAATTCTACAATGATATGCAATACCATCGACACCGACTTTTCGGCTATTCCATTTGCATATGTATCGCAAAAAAAAGAAATGGCTACAACACAATTTGCGAAACAGTATGCAGAAGAAATAATGCAGCAATATATAGATTCTATTAATGTATTCTATGTAGCTTGCACACGTGCTGTCGATGCCCTATTTGTGTACATTCCCGAAAATTCTCAAACTAATAGAATTTCTCACGAAATAGTTTCGTGTTTAGCTGAATACCAATTACAGTATTCACAGCACACAATAGACAATACTTGTATAGAAATTGGCACCCTTGATACGCAAGCAATATCACAAAGCATAGCAAATAACCTACATACCGAATACCCAATATATACTGAAAAATTAGAATTATTGCCGGTACCGGAAACATATAGATTCATTGAACGGATGCAATCATCGAGGCACGAACAAATACAAGGTATTCGTATGCATAGAATATTTGAATTTATACTATCTAAAAACGATATACCAGTAGCAGTGCACAAAGCGATAGCAGAAGGAATTATTGAAGAAAAACAATACCAAGAATATGTAAATTACTGCACACAAGCTATAGAACAAAGTAATGTAAGCAAATGGTTTGACACAACGTATCGAATTCAAACCGAACAAGGAATTAGTACGCCCGAAGGAGAAAAACGTCCCGACAGACTAGTATTTACAGAGGCAAACACAATTGAAGTTATTGACTATAAATTCACCTTAGAAACACAAACAAAACATATACAGCAAGTACAAGAATATGTACGTGTATTGCAAAGTATGGGATATACAGTTACCGGATATGTGTGGTATGTGTTGTTACATAAAGTATTGGAAGTTTGATTATGCGATATAATTTTTAGTAATCTACAGATAGACGCAGATATTTTTATAATCAAAATCTTAATCGGTTGAAACCGATATTTAGTGCGTGATTTTATCTTGTTCCCATGGTTAAAACCATGGGCTTTATAAATGAAACCATGGGCTTTATGATTAAAAAGTTTAGCAATTATTTTGTATCTCTATGATATTCTGTGGTAAAGACACAAAAAAATCAATTCATTTTTAAACACTTAGAATTACACCAATTCAAATTATTCAAAAGATATGAACAGTTGTGTTAATGAACTGATAATTATTCTAATTTTGGCAAAACAAAAAATAAAACCGTTTAGGTTGTATGTTAGAAATAAGATATTCGGAAATTGAATTTTTCATAACTATAATTCTTATAGTTGCCACAAGCATTCAAATACTTTATTATGGATTGATATATTCAAGAATTGCCTTGTTTAAACACAAAGCAAATACATCTGAATCAAAGAACCTACCCGTTTCTATAATTATTTGTGCAAAAAACGAAGAAGATAATTTGAGAAAATTTTTACCATTAATTTTAGAGCAACAATATCCTGCATTTGAGGTAATACTTGTAAATGATTGCTCCGAAGACGATACCGAATCGTTTATAACAAATTTGCAGAAAAAATATACAAATTTAAAATACACATTTATAAAAGACGACCCAAAATTTAAACACGGAAAAAAATTGGCCGTAACTTTGGGTATTAAAGCAGCTCAATACAATCATTTTGTATTTATAGATGCCGATTGTTACCCCGAAACACCACAATGGTTACAGTGTATTAGTTCACAATTCAACGAATCTACTTATATAGTTTTAGGATATGGTGGATACGAACCCAAAACTGGCTTTCTCGACAAGTTAGTTCGTTACGATACGTTTTTTATTGCACTTAATTATCTGTCGTTTGCCCGCATTGGACTACCGTATATGGGTGTTGGACGAAATATGGCATATTCACGAGCAGCCTATGAACAAAGCAGTAAATTTACCAAACATTATCATATTCTTTCGGGCGACGATGATTTATTTGTTTGTGAAGTAGGACGTCGCGGAAATACACGCATAGAACTGTCGGGACAAGGATTTACGCGTTCGGAACAAGTAGAAACCTTTGCACAATGGTGTTCACAAAAACGAAGACATTTAACTACCGCATCGTCGTATAGGTTTATTCATCAATTTTTATTAGCACTCGAACCACTAACTCGAATGCTGATGTTTAGCTTTATACTTATATATGCAATTCTATTGAGCACCACACTGTTGTACGTAGTTATATCATTAGTTTCAATGAGATTTTTACTGCAGCTTATAATTCACAATTTAACAATGAATCGTTTGCACGAATCAAAATTATTAGTATATTCGCCATTATTTGATGTATTGTTACCTTTTTTGATTTCGATACTGATGATACAGAACAAGCTAAATACACGCAAAAGAAGATGGAAATAAATGAGCATTTCTCAAGTAAAGCAAAACAAGATATTCTACTTGTAGAACAAGCTTTGCAAGGCAGTCAAAAAGCATACACCGAATTGCTTGACCGATATAGAGACACCATTTATTTTATGCTTTTGAAAATGGTAAAAAATAAGAACGATGCCGAAGATTTAACTATTGAAGCATTTGGTAAAGCATTTAAAAATTTAGAACAATACACATCTGACTTTGCATTTAGCACGTGGTTATTCCGAATAGCATCGAATAATTGTATTGATTTTTTGCGTAAACGAAAAACTATTACCGTTTCAATAGATGAAAATTTTGAGAAGGACGAATACGAATATTCTTTTAATATCGAAAGTTCTGATTTGAATCCCGAAGAGAATTTTATTAAATCTCAAAATTCGGTTCAATTATCTGAAATTGTAAAAAAAATGAAACCTCGATATCGTGAACTTATTGAGTTGCGATATTTTAAAGAATTTGCATACGAAGAAATAGCTCAACACATGAATTTACCGCTGGGCACTGTTAAAGCTCAATTGTTTAGAGCCCGCGAGTTGTTGTATAACGTATTGCAACGCACACATTAACCTATGAATCGTATACTCGAATATTTTCCCGACATTACCAAATATCAGCAAGAACAATTTGCAAAACTCGATTCTTTATATAAATACTGGAATGAACGAGTAAATGTAATTTCGCGAAAAGATATTGATAATTTATACACTCATCATATTCTACATTCATTAGCAATTGCAAAATTTTTTGATTTCAAACAACGAAGCAAAATACTTGATGTAGGAACCGGCGGCGGGTTTCCCGGAATTCCTTTAGCTATAATGTTTCCCAAAGTTGAATTTGTATTAATTGATTCTATTGCAAAAAAAATATCGGTTGTACAAGCTATTGCACAAGAGTTACAACTTACAAATGTTACTGCGAAGCAAATGCGGGTAGAACAATGCACCCAACGTTTCGATTATATTGTGAGCAGAGCAGTAACCGCCTTTCCCGAATTTTACACTATGAGCAAACATACTGTAAGTGGTATTGTAAACAACAAACTGCACAATGGTATAATTTATTTAAAAGGTGGTGATTTTTACGAAGAAATGAAAGGCTTTAAAAAATTCCAGATATATACTATTTCTGACGTGTTTACCGAAGAATTTTTTGAAACAAAAAAAATTATTTACGTCCCGGTATAATTTACATACGACCAAATCGTACGTTTCATATATTCTATTACAAGTGAAGTTTCAACATTCCAACAAAAAAATATATCAAAAATTAGGTTATAGCATAGACCAAGAAGGTATTCTTACCCGTTTTTTGCGCGAAGGCAACGCGTGGAAATCACACTTAGAACATACCAAACAATGGATTCGCGATGCGTATGCTCACAAAGAATATTCATCTATAGCAATATTTGGAAGCGGATGGTTGCTCGATGTGCCAATAGACGATATTATTCGCGATTTCAAAGAGGTATACCTGTTCGATATCATACATCCTTTGCAAATTACCCATAAATACAAAAAATACCCGCATGTACACTTTATAGAAGCCGATGTAACCGGAGGAGTGGCAAAAAAAATTTATGATCGTATTACGGCAAAATCTCATGTTCGTAAACAGTCCTTACCACAATTAACACAAACACAATTTTCGTATGATATACCTTTTGACCTTTTAGTATCGCTCAATATAGTAAACCAGCTTGATATACTCTTGCTCGAAGCATTGGAAAAACACGAAAGCGTGAGCGAGGAAGAAAAACAGGATTTTAGATATTGTATACAAAAAAATCACATGCATTTGCTGGAGCAATACAACTACTGCTTGATAAGCGATTGGGAGAAATTAGTAACTCATACTAAAACCAGACACACACACTCCGAACCATTGGTGTTTGTAGAACCACCTGCACACACACACCACAGTGAATGGTTGTGGAACTTCGACTCACAGGGCTTGTACGAAGAAAATAGCAAAATAGATTTTCGAGTGCGAGCGTTTAGGTCCTAACAAATGCCTTTGTTGTATTATTACTCTCTCAAAATTTTGAAAAAACAAATGTTCCATGAACCGGAATAGTAATATATTCAGGATAGGTATACGGACCAGAATGTACAAGAATTTTTTGAACGGTTTCTGCTTCAAAAAATCCGTGTATAGCAACCTTATTTTCGTTGCTAATAGTTCCATAAAGGGTATCAATACACCAATCCAATTTTGAAGTTTTTTCATAACAAAAATACCCGGCAATTTCTTGTGCATTATTTACCCGCACTGTTGTTACTGTATTTTCAATGCAAGAATCATGTTCGCATACACACAAATTATATAGGGAATCATTACTTTTTGAAATTCTCATATTTTGTTCTCTACTCCAGGTATATTCAACAGTGTCAACCATGTATGAGCCTGTAAAATTTACGGTATATATTCCTGAAATATCCTGCAATACATCATTGCTATTTTTTTTACAACCAGTTGCTGCAACAAGAATTAAAAACACAAAATATAAAAACCGCTTCATAAAAAATGATTAATAAAAACACACGGTAATAATACGTATAAAAAACCAGATAAAGATATTAAAAAAAGAAATAAATTTCATTCAGTACCCACCATATGTTATCAAAATGTTAAGAAAGTACAATAAATAAACATTTCTCTTTGTTTTGTTATTTTTTTTGTATAATTCTGCATTTTAAACTATTCGAGGAATTGTTATGAACTTTGATTATGTAAATCGCGACATAAGTTGGCTATACTTTAACTATCGTGTGTTGGAAGAGGCTAAAAACAATCAGCTTCCACTGTACGAACGCCTCAAATTTTTGGCAATTTACTCCAACAACCTCGATGAGTTTTATCGCGTACGGGTAAGTTACTATCGCCGATTGCTTCGCGATTTTTCCGAAGATCATCCGAAAATTAAAAAAGTTCAACCGCAAACCGTTATAGAACAAATAAATGCCTTAGTAAGCGGATTTCAGAATGAATTAATGGACTTGTTTCACAATGAAATTACCCAAGAATTAGAAAAAAATCAAATTCGATTAATTCAACCAGACACTTCGCTTACCGAATCTCAGATTGACTATATTCATCAAGTATTCAATGCCGATATTCTCCCCTATCTTCAACCTGTAATTTTGATAAAAGGGAGAATTAAACCATTTTTACGTACCGGACAGATATACATAGTTCTTCGCATGTTTCCCAAAAAATTAGGAAAACTTACTATCTCAAAAAAATTGCGTCGTCCGGTATATGGATTACTTAAATTACCTACCGACCACGATATAGCTCGCTTTATAGAATTACCCAAAGACGAACAGGGCAATCACTGCATTATGTTTTTGGAAGATATAATGATGCGTTTTTTCAATGCTATTTATCCCGGCTACGATATAAGTGCGTGGCATAGTGTGAAAATGACTCGCGATGCCGATTTAGACTTTGAAGAACATGATTACGAAGAACTTATCGATATTATTTCTACTATTTCATCGACACGACAATTGGGACGTCCTAATCGGTTTCAATACGATTATACTATGCCACAATCGGTATTACAATATGTGGCAAAAACATTTGAACTGCACAACGAAGATTTAGTAAAAGCAGGGAAATATCACAATTTCAGAGATTTATTTCGGTTTCCAAACCCCAAATCACCCGAGTTGGAATACCCTCGGTTTACTCCGTTGCTACATCCCAAATTACAAGAAGTACGGTCTATTATTCGGCATATTGAATCAAACGAATTTGTGTTACATTTTCCGTATCAGTCGTTCAATTATTTTTTACACTATTTACAAGAAGCTGCCCACGACGAATCGGTGGTAGAAATAAAATCGACACAATATCGTGTTGCCTATAATTCCGCAGTTGTAAAATCTTTGATTCAAGCTGCTCAAAATGGCAAAAAAGTTACTGTGTTTGTTGAACTCAAAGCTCGATTTGACGAAGAAAACAACCTGCGATTTGCCAAAGAAATGAAACGTGCGGGTATTCATATTATTTATAGTATTCCAGGCTTAAAGGTACATGCAAAAGTAGCATTGGTTACTCGCATTACATCGAAAGGCAAAAAGCAATTAAGCACCTTCATAGGTACCGGCAATTTCAACGAAAACACTGCAACCGTATATTGCGACCACGGATATTTTACCGGAAGACCCGAAATAACAAGCGAAATAGAAGCATTGTTTCAGATACTCGAAAAAAAGATTACGAGCTATCCGTTCTCGCATATTCTTGTGCCAAACTTCAATATGATAGAAACATATACCAGTTTGATAGAACACGAAATTGCACAAGCCAGCAAAGGCAAAAAAGCACATATCATTATAAAAATGAATGCATTGGAAGATCCGTTTATGATTGACCAATTATACAAAGCAAGTATAGCAGGTGTTCGTATAGATTTAATAATTCGAGGTGCGTGTTGTTTGAAACCCAACCAGCCATACAGCAAAAACATTCGCGTAATGCGTATAGTCGACAGATTTTTGGAACACGACCGAGTTTTTTATTTTCACAACGGTGGCAAAAAAATGCTGTATTTAGGGTCGGCAGATTGGATGCGAAGAAACCTGTATCGTAGGATAGAATGTGTGTATCCGGTATATGATGATAACATAAAAGAAGAAATTTTAGAAATACTTCACATTCAACTCAAAGACACTGTAAAAGCTACGTGTTTGGACGAGAATACGCAAAATATACGTATTCCCGATTCACCCCACGCTATTCGTTCACAAGAAGCTATTTATGAGTTTTTAAAGAAAAAATACAAAATTAAACCTACTGGAGAGTAAGGCTCATTTGTTTTTCTTCCATCATTTTACGCATATTTATAATAGCATACCGCATTCTTCCCAACGCAGTATTTATGCTCACTTCTGTATGCTCGGCAATTTCTTTGAAACTCATATCCAAATACAATCGCATAATTACAATATTTTTTTGTTCTTCGGGCAATTGTTGAATTAGCTGTTTTACATCTTTACTAATTTGTTCGCGAGCCCAGGTAATATCAACAGTTTCTTGCGAATACTTCATGTTGTTAAACAAATCATACTCACCCTGTTCGTTCGATACTTCTTTGTAATTTTTTTCTCTACGAAAATGGTCTATCACCAAATTGTGAGCAATACGCATAACCCACGCAATAAATTTACCATCGTCGTGGTAACTTCCCTGACGAAGCGAGCGAATAACTTTTACAAAAGTATCTTGAAATAAATCTTCGGCAAGCGTAGCGTCTTTTACTAAATGCTTAATATACCCGTAGATTTTTCGTTTGTGACGTTCAAGCAATGTGTCCATTGCTCGATGATTGCCTTGCATAAACTCGTGTACCAATTCTTGGTCCGAAACATACCTTTTCATAATAACCTCCTTGTTTTTTTTAATTGTTATTGAAAAGTATATGTTCTATCTATAGGCAATAATTTTTTGAGTTTAATAAATATGGAGCTAAAATAGTGTATTAATAATTGAAAATCAAATTTTATTTAAAAATATTTGAAGATTGTTAAAAAAAAGCATTACAAATTCATAATTATTTTTTATTTATTCCGAAACGAACTAGGCATAAGCAATTCTTCCGGCAAAATTTTTAACAATATAGGCAATAAAATAGACCCTCCGGGAATCATGAATATAGTAAGTGAGGGTATGGTTTTCAATACATCAATTATCTGTTCTTTTACTTTTTCTCGTTCTTCGTCGGTAAGTTTTTCGTTTTTTGCTTTCCAAAGTAATTCGAGCAATTCCTTGCTCTCGCTCATTTCTTTAATAATTTTGGAGCTGTTTTTATTGAAGAAAACTTGAAATCGTTGAGCAAAACTTTTGGTTAACACTTCAAAACCTTCTTTATGGTGCAAATACAACAACTTTTTATTGTTTTGCAATATATAATTTTGAATCATTACCATACTGTAAGTAACATCATTATCAGAAATTTCGAGTTTTTCGGCTAGTCGCCCTAAAAATATTTCTTCGAAATTATTAATAGTTGTATCGCTTAATACCGAAATAACTGCATTTTCAAAAAGTATTAAACGAATATCATATGGTAAATAAGGTTGAATTTGAATTTGATTTAAAAACAAACCTTGTTTTAACTGTATTTGCAAGTCGTGTTCGGTAGCCTCATCAAAATTTCCCGAAGCTAGGAAATACGAAACCAAAAGCCTTTCAGTTTGCACTATAGAGCCTTCGCAATGCGAAGCTGCAATCATTATTTGAAGAATAGTTTTCTTTATACCGTCTCTTTTGTCGTATAAATAATCATTTTGCAACCAATGAGAAAAAAATACAATATCTAAATACGAAAATACATTGAATTGCGACCCCTTCCAAAAACCTTTTCTAAGCATTCCGGGGTTATTAACCCTTACATCGATAATTTTTTCGACCGTTGCAAAATTTTTATTTGCCTTACGTAACAATCGCTTGTGGGTAACAAAAAAAGAGTCGGTAATTGAATATAAAAGATAGAATTCGTACAATGCATGATTCGCTTTATCTAAAAGATTTTGTAAGTGCTCCTCATGTTTCAATTCTTCTTTATGGATATATAAATACACCAAATAAAACCCTTCGGTAAGGCTTATTTTGTAAGTATCGGCATACGCCCAAGAATGAGTATCGGAAAATTCGCACAACACTTGTTTCCTCGCATATCCATAGAGTAATCCCGACGAATGCAAATAAAACCGAATAAAATCTTGAATATGTGCATAACGATTAAATTCTTCATATAATGATTCACGTATATGAGGTAATCGTTCAGATACATTCTTATTAAAAACCAGTAACCACTTTTTGTCAGACGGATCCATATTTACTCAATAAACGAATTGAATTTCTGAACCAACTGTTGCTTCATTTCATCGCTTATATGGTTACTGAATATTCGCACAACATCTTCTGCGGTATGTTTTCTAAAAAAGAAACCTTGTGCGGCATCAAAATCCTTTCCTGTCCAATTATTTTTAACTTTTTGTACAAGAGCAGTAAATTCTGTAAATTCTAATTCAACCGGAATAGTAAAATAAAACATTTTAGACTTACTGGCATTGGTGTAGATTCCCTGTGAAGATTCCTGCACAAGAAATACTTTATAAATCTTGATTCTACACAATGCCGAAACCTTTTGTGAAGTTTTTTTAAACTCTATACCTAAATTTTGAAATGCTTGCTGAATAGATTCAATAATTCCATATTCTTTAAAATCATACAATCGTATAGCATAATATAATTCATTCTGAATAATTACCTCTGCATACACCGCATCTATATCAATTTGAAGTTTTTTAGAAACAGCACGAGTATAGCGAGCAACATCCTCTTTAGAATATTTTTTGTTGGTAATAAAAAATATGGTTCGAGGCACATATTCATCGGGGTTGGCACTGTAATATCCATTGAATGGATCTACTGTTTCTAACACCATAGTTCCTTGAATAATTGAAGATTCTAAATTTTGCAATCGCTCTTCTTTACGTATATATCCCGATATTTCCATATTTGTATTTTTTAAACCATGATTTGTTTGCTAAATTACTAAATTTTAATTACAATTGCTATAGCTATGAATTAAAAAAACATGATGTATGTCATTACAACCTTCTGTTTCTATTTTTTGGTTTCGTCGCGATTTGCGATTACATGACAACAAAGGTCTTTTTAATGCCTTACAACAATCACCGGCAGTTATGCCTATATTTATTTTCGACACCGATATTCTTTCACAACTACCAGCCCCAAACGATGCTCGCATAACATTTATATATGAATGTTTACAAAGCATACAACAATGCTGTATAGAATATAATTCATCGTTACAGGTTTATTTGGGGAAACCCATTGAAATATTCCGAAATTTATGCTCGCACTATACCATTAGCTCTGTGTATGTAAATAAAGATTATGAACCCTATGGTATAACACGCGATACAGAAATTGCTGAATTTCTTAAAACACAAAACATCACATTTAATTCATATAAAGACCATGTAATATTTGAACATAACGAAGTAGTAAAAAAAGACGGTACGCCGTATACCATATATACGCCCTATTCGGCAGCTTGGAAACAAAAACTATCAAACCAAACACTTACTCAGTACCCGAGTGAAGACATGCTTTCGCATTTACACAAAACAAAACCTACAGAGATACCAACGCTAGAGTCTATAGGCTTTACAATGAATTCAACCTGCTCTGCTACTCCAATAATTCCAACAAATATAATACAACAGTACCATGCTACTCGCGACATTCCGGGAATACCGGGAACAACAAGACTAGGAATTCATTTACGATTTGGCACAGTAAGTATTCGCAGTATGGTACACATAGCACTACAGCAGAACCAGACGTGGCTCAACGAACTAATATGGAGAGAATTTTTCATATCGATACTCTATCATTTCCCCCGTGTGATACACCTCAATTTTAAACCGCAATATGATTCAATAACATGGCGAAACAATGAATACGAATTTGAACAATGGTGCACCGGAAATACAGGATATCCAATAGTAGATGCGGGTATGCGAGAACTCAATACTACCGGTTTTATGCACAACCGTGTTCGTATGATTACAGCAAGTTTTTTAACCAAACATTTACTTATAGATTGGCAATGGGGTGAGGCGTATTTTGCTCAAAAATTACTTGATTACGAATTATCGTCGAACAATGGCAATTGGCAATGGGCAGCAGGAACAGGCTGCGATGCTGCACCATATTTTAGAATTTTCAATCCGTACGAACAAACCAAACGATTTGACCCACAGCATACATATATACAAACCTGGGTTCCGGAATATACTGAATTAACCTACGCAAAACCAATAGTAGAGCATGTATTTGCTCGCAAACGAGCGTTGGAAGTATATGGTGCTGCGTTAAAGAAATGAAACATTATTTGTAATTGTTTAGAATATTTCAAATAATTATTATATCAAAGCATGAAGATAATCTGCAGTATTTTTCAAACCATTTTTTCTAAAAATATCAAGTACCTCATATTCATTATATGGAGGATTCCTTTTATTCAAAACTAAACTCCTGAATGCTTGCAATGACACTTCATGATTCAAATCTATAATATCAGTAAAAAAGTCATCAGGCTTCTTTACCTTTATACCAAAACTTGCAACATAATCTACTGGAAAATCTTTTTTATTATTTGTAATGATAATATGAGCATTGGCTTTAATTGCTGCAGCAACAACATGTCTATCATTTATATCTGGCAATTCTACCGTTTCTATAAGTTGTTCATACTGCTGAACTAACGCATCCGGAAATGCTTCATTCATTTTATTCGCTCGTCTAATTGCTTCTTTTGGATCTATACCTTTCCTCTGCATAACAGCTATCCATTCATCAAATATTGTAGTACTCCACTTTGGAGTATACAATTCATAAAATGCAAACCACATCAATAAATCTCTAATCCAAAGAGGATAGATTACATTGGTATCTAACACACATTTAAAAGTGACACTATAAATCATACAAACCAGCTTCTTCGTCAGAATTCATAATTTCTTTTAAAAGACTTTCTTGATTTTGTTTCATCTGCATTTTATAACTCACAACATCTTCATATTTAACACGTCTATGTTTTCCGATTTTAACAAATTGAATAGTTCCTGAATCAAGCAATTTAATAATATGAGGCCTCGAACATCCTAGAATTTCAGCTGCCGCTTGAGTAGTTAATTCTGTAGCAACAGGCACTATCGAAACCGGACGTCCTCGACTTGTCTCTTTAAGAATAGTAGCAAGCAGTTTCAATGCAGATAATGGAATTTTTATCTTTTTTTTGGTTTCATCAATTTCTATTTCGGGGGTTTCATCATGCAATGAATCTATTATAGAAGTCAACTCACTATACGAATTCAGGGCAGTAATTTGTTCCCGTTTTGATGGTCTAGTAATATTATCAAATATTTTCATCACACATGTATTTTAAAATTCCATACAAAAATAAACGAAATAAACGAAACAATCAAAATATTCGAAATAAAAATATTTCTGATAAAGCCGAATTCCGCTATAGAAATTGCAGAATTTAAACGAAATACCGAGCATGCATATTCACATGCTCGTGTACTTCGCGAATGCACTCTTCAACCCCCAAAGTGTCTTTTATTCTTTATGCATTACCCTTCCACTGCCCGAAATTCGTGTATTTACAGCAGGTTTTCCATAATACGTAACATTTCCGCTACCGCTAATGGTAACATCTAACCTTTCCACGGTATGAGTTTTAACATCGCCACTTCCACTTATAGTACAGTCGGTACGTTGTGCAACAAAATCTTTGCACGTAATATTTCCGGAACCGGAAACTACTGCGTCTACCGATGTCCCGGTACCCTGCAATTCTATATTGCCCGAACCCGAAATTATTGCTTCTACAGTTTCCAATTGTTCCGATGATTCCGCAGATATATTACCGCTTCCCGAAATATTTAATTCAAGGTCTTTCGACACACAATCGTGTACGGTAACATTACCACTCCCGCTTACCTGAACCGACGAAATGCTTGTAGGCATAGTGATTTTAATGTTTGCACACGAATTTCGCAAAGCCACACGCAATGGTTTATTTTTTATAACCAATGTACTTCCGCGTGTTTCTACCACAATATTATCGAGCAAATTTTCATAATCAGAAACCTCAACCAAAAGTGTATCGCCCGAAACTATTTCTACATCAGCCGAATTTGAAAGTTCAAGTTTCGTAAAATTTGCAACTTCACGAGTTTCGGTAATTACTGTACCTATTCCGACTTCGCGAATACACGATACACTTGTAGCGAGTATCCATACTAGTACCATACTTTTTGTCATTGTTTTCATATTGTATACATTTTTTAAATTAAAATTCTATTTTATAACTTACTACAGGTATTACCACTACCGCTTTGTCCATATCTACCGTTTTGGTTTTATAATTATACCCAAACCCACTATACATAGGAGAACCCAATGCATTTTTGAGCTGCAACGCAATTATTGACGAACGATGTGTTTTATTTATTCTATATGAAATTGTAATATCGAGATTGTACGATGATGGAAATTGCTTTTCAAACGCCTGTGAATCATCAAATACCACATTCTTGTTGAGTAATGATTCCGAATAATTTACAGGGCTATATCGTTCGCCGCCGGTATACGTTAAGCGTCCGTTTACCCCCAACAATGAATTTTCTTTAATTATAAATTCTTTACCGTATAACACGTTACACACAAATGTTTTATTAAACCGTGTATCTCGCCACGTATCATCATCGGCTTTGTATTGCGAATCGAACAAAGAAGCTGTAATTAAAAAATAAAAATTATTATGTAAAAACCGTTCTATTGTTACATCTACCCCTTTATTTACACCAATAGAATTCGATTGCAATTCCTCTTGAAACGTCCAGTCTTGCGTAAAATTAATCATACTCCACGACGAATCTTTAATGCCGGGTATATTATATAAATACTGATAATACGGCTCTATTTTCAAACGCATATATTTGCTCATCATTAATTGATATCCTAACACAAGATGATGAGCTTGCGACATTTCTAATTGCTTGTTGGGGTAATTGATTATACCATCTACTTCTTTACGAATCATATACATACGCAAATCTTCTAACTGACTATGTTTGCCATACCCCAAACTCAATGTTTGATTGGGCGAAAACTTCCACGATGCCCCCACACGCGGGTCGATAGAATAATTGAAATTGAGAGCAAAATAATTGGCATGTATCCCTGCTGTTACACTAAGATTTTCGGTAAAATCATATTTCGATTGCACAAAATATTCACTATACGAACTCATTCCGTCTTCGTTTACATAATGTACCATATCTCCTGCATTTCCAGGCAAAGCGGCCTGTAAATCAATTGCATAATGTACGATGTGATGGTTTATTCCCGTTCGCATAGTATGCTTTGCATTCCACTTATGATTTACACTCGTACTCAAAGTAATTTTTCCCGAATTATCTTCAAAAAAACTATTATCACGCAGGATTAGAGCATCATCGACACGTTTCATATCAAATTTATTTTGTGTGCCACTTGCACCAACTGTAGTGTGTATAAATGTTTTTGCTCCAAACACATATTTATGCGAAACACCTCCAGCTCCCGTATTTAAAGTCCATAAATACCGAACCCTATCCCAATCATATTCCCATTCACTAGAATCAGTACTTTCGGGTTCGCTATTCACGTCCATACCACCAATTCCCCATACCGAAAACGCCCCGAATTTGTCGGTAGGAAAATGCATTTTGAACGAAAAATCCTGATATTTTGGAATTTGTTCCGAAGGAATTAACCCCAAAGCCGAAACCAACCCTGTAGTAGAATACCTATAGTTACAAACATACGTGGCTTTTTTGCCTGTAACAAACGGGCCTTCGGACCCGATATCAATTCCCATCATACCCACTTGTACCGCATGTTCACGATCATCTGCATTACCTGAACGAAATTTCATATCAAACACCCCGGCAAGTGCGTTACCGTATTCTGCCGGAAACGCTCCGGTAAAAAAATCGGAATTAGACAACATATGACTACTAAAAATAGTAACAAACCCTCCACCTGCTACATTACCTCCGGCAAAATGATTTGGATTTGGAATTTCAATTCCCTCTAAACGCCACGAAACACCTTTGGGAGAATTACCTCGAATAACAATTGCATTGTCTTGCAAATTACCTACCGTAACACCCGCGAATGCCGATGCCATTCGAGCCGGATCGTCCAATCCTCCGGCATACCGACGAGTTTCTTCGACTGTAAACGACCGTGCACTTATACTTGCCATAGAATTCATAGGTAATTCTTTGCGAGATTGAGCAGTTACAGTAACAGTATTAATTTGATTTAGGGCTTGCTTAAGAGACACCTCAACATACGATTCTTTTGCCGATGATACCAAAATTTCGGGAATCAATTGCGGATTATATCCAAGAAAACTCACTTCAATCGTATATCTACCAACAGGAACATGTTCTAGTACAAAATTTCCACGTTCGTCGGTTAGTGTAGAAAGTATAGGATTGGAATTTACAATAACTACCGTAGCAAAACCTATAGGCGATTGAGATTCTTGGTCGACCACACGACCTTTGAGTTTTTGTGTAAGCGTTTGTGCTGTAATACAAATACTTACCAAAGAAAGAATAATTGAAAGAGCGAGAGATTTCATGGTTAATGATTAATGGTTAATAGTTAATTTTGAAAAATTAATATGTAATTCGTAGTCCTAATTTTGCTCCCGGATACATAGACACACTGTGTGTTGAATAATTGAGTGTATAAGGTTTGAAGGAAAGTATATCATCTACAAGGTGTGATTGTTCGTCAGGTGAACCATATGCAGTAAATACGTTATATTGCAAACCTCCAAAAACCTTAATTTTATCTGTAAATCCATATACACATTGCAACGATGCGGTATGCAACGAATATGAATAATCTACATACCAAGTATTAGTAATTAACGATTGCGAAAGCAACTCTGCGGCAACATCAAACTTATCATTTATTCGTTTCATCGTACCCACTCCATAGCCAACTGTTGCAATAGGATTAGCTGTATTGATATACATACCCGCACTAAACACATTGTAGAATGCAGGAACACCGGTACTAAAGCTTATTTGTATATGCTGCGAAGCATCGGCAGAAATATCTACGGCATGGTATCCATTTCGAGCATAACTAAAAAAACCAATAGGTATACCACCTGCAATAGAATCGGAAATATTTACAATTCCCAATTGCACACCATGTAATGTTTGAGCAAGATTTACCCCACCCGAAATTTGAATTCCTTGTAACTTAGATGTACTTATATTTGAAAAGCCTGCCAACTGAATTCCTTGTACCGAATCGGAACACACATTGGTAAAACCAGCGATTTGAAAACCCTGCACCGAATTATTTGAAACATTTGCAAATCCTGCTATATGACCACCCGAAACAGAACCTTTTACCACATTAGAAAACCCTGCTATTTGCATTCCCTGTAATGTATCGAATACAACATTTGAAAAACCCGAAATACTTACCCCTTTGAGTGCCCCGATTATAACATTAGAACAACCTGCAAGATGCACACTTTTTGAAGAATCGGTTACAATATTAGAAAAACCTGCTATTTGAATGCCACGAGAATATTTTTTAGTTACGTTACTAAATCCTGCAATTTGACACGCCTGAGAACTTCCTAATACTACATTGCTAAAACCTGCTATTTGTAAGCCTTGCACATCGTTGGTTACCGTATTGGCAAAACAACCAATTTCAACACCTTTAACCCCTTTATTATACCCAAGCAATGCGTTGTACGACAGAGAATTGGTGTATTTGTATGATTCTACACCATTGGTTCCAACCGGATAACACAATGATAGTTGAAATACTCTATGAGAATTGAATACAGAATCTGTAGATTGCGCTTGCACAATAGCTTGCATACTACAACATAACAACATTGCTACACCTAAAATTTTCATTGTTTCTATTTTTTTATTCATTTGCAATTATTTTTTTTAATAACTACAACTACAAAAAAAATATCCCCTATTCGATTCGCATTTTTTTATAAAAAAAATTATTTTCCAAAAAGCATTGTGTATATTTACACATTCTAATTAATTATTGAACAGATACATGAAACAGTTTGTCCTTATTATCATTTCATTCCTTTGTTTATTTTCGTGTAAAGACAATCCGTATATTCCACAGCCAGATCCTCTGCACACAAAATATATAGTATTAGAAACTCCACACGAATGCAATTTTACCCTTACACAAATAAACATAGATGTAGTAGCCGGCATCCGCGACACGCAAGTATGGCATGTACGCGATATTATAAGCAATGAAATAGTTGATACGTTAGACTATACACTATATAGAGTAGAACGAGTTCGACGCAAAACAGATACAGTAGCTTGGAGTCCATATACAGTATATAGTATTCGTGCATATTCAAAATCGCTGGTACGAGTATGGGAAAACACACCATATGTAATTATGCAATTTCCCGAAGTTTCAGGTAAAACATGGAATGGCAATGAATTTAACACCAAACCTGCAGAACAATATACTTATACCGCTATAAATACAACCGACACGATTGGTCAAACCATATACGATTCTGTATTGGTTATAACACAACAAAATTTTAAATCCTTGTATACCTATCAATTTAAAGAAGAACGATACGCCTATGGTGTTGGATTAATTTCAAAAACCACCTATGATGTAGAATCGCAACCAAATCATGCAAATATAAATTTAAATCTCCCTATAGAACAACGCATTACCAAAGGTACAATAGAAATATATGAACGTAAAAATTAAACATATTTTGTGTGCAGTCCTCCTATTTTGTGCCTATACTACGACACACGCTATGAACTATATTTCACCTCAATCGCCCGAAATTGGATACATGGGCAGATTCAATACAACAAATTCAGAAGAATTTACCTGTTCGTTCCCTGCAAGTTCTATTTTTTTATATTCAAATTCAAAAAAGGTAACGGTACAGTTACTTGATTACCCTATGGAAGAAGGTCGTCCGAATTATATTGCAATTATTGTTAACGATACTGTGTATAAAGAATTTCCTCTTATTCCTGGACAAAGTGAATATACTATTGCAAACTTTAGCAATGAAGCTTTCCGCATGATTCAAGTATGTAAACGTACCGAAAGTTTAATTGGAACTATAGGATTTAAAGGATTTGGTATAGATAAAAATGCAACAACAAAACCCGTACAATTACCAGGGAAAAAGATACTTTTTATAGGAAATTCTATAACCTGCGGCTATGGCAACGAAGCTACAAATGCAACCGACTCATTTACCGCACACACCGAAAATGCCTATATGTCGTATGCTGCAATTGCCGCACGCGAACTCAACGCACAATATCACCTCATAGCATATTCGGGCAAAGGAATCTACCGCAACTGGGCAGATACGGTATTTGATATAGAAACTATGCCTAAAGTGTTTCACAAAACCTTAGCGTTCGATACCTGCAATTCGTGGAATCATACACAGTATGTCCCCTCGCTGATTGTTATAAATTTAGGCACAAACGACTTTAGTCCACCACTGGGAGCAAACAAAGACCTGTATATAACACGATTTACAGAATTTTTACAAACAGTATCACAACTATATGCCAACGCACCAATAGTTTGTGTTAACAGCCAAATGCTGCAAGAACCACAACGTAGCGACCAAATAACATGGATACAAGAAAGTATTGCTGTACTCAAAAACAATTCTATATTCTTCTGCAAATTAAGCATGCAAGGCACCGTAGGCTATGGAGCCGATTGGCACCCAAACATAGCACAAAACAAAGTAAATGCTAAAGAGTTGGTTGGTTTTTGTAAAGAAATGGGGTGGTAAAAAATTTAAAAAACACGTATTTTTTTACACAACGTATTGTAAAATCTATCAATTTTTTTTTCATTTGTATACTTATTTATGCGTAATATTAAAAACTAAAAACGTATGAAAAAAATTTCTTTCTTACATGTATTCATGTGCGTATTAATTATGTCAACTTCATTCTTTTTCTCATGCGAAAAAGAAGATACAACCCCAGAAAATAAAGAAGAAAACCCAATCGACATGTATCCGGACTCTGTAAGTACCACGTTATTCTCTTGCAAAATTGATGGAACCGTTTTTAATGCGACATCTATGGTAAGTCATGCAACTTCGGGAATCATAACAGCTAAAGGTATAAAAGTTTCAAATGGAGCAACAGTAATTGAAGGCACAACACAATTAACATTATCATTTGGAACAAATCCATCGGGAGAACTTGGAGTTGGAACTCATGAATGTGTTGGTAGTATGTTTGAAACTGCAAATAGCCCCGACAATAAAAACAAAGCTATTTTTAAAGATGTAAAAATAAATGGTGAAGATGCATTTGCTTAACCTGGAGGAACAATTTTTGTAGAAAAATACTATGAATCAACATATTTTCAAGGAGTACAGGGAACATTCAATAATATAAAATTTTATATTTATCCTGCTCCTGATTATGAATTAGATTCAATAATGATTATTGATGGTGTATTTAATGTTAAATATAGTTATTAATATTAAACACAAATAAAACTTTTTATTTACAAAAAGGGGATTCATTTTTTGATTCCCCTTTTTTTATTTTTTTTTCATAACAAAATTCCCGAACTTTACGTTTTTCAATCTCATTGTGAGTTTATGAATAAACGAATTATTATATGCATATTACTTTTTTGTTTGGGAGGAATTCAATATTCGTTTTCACAAACACATGCATATACTATTCACGATACTATTCCTATTCGTGCAGGTACTAATAAATTTAGATTATACAGACTTATAGAAAAATGGTTCGAAACCGAACGAGGTACACGATTAGTTGCAAAAAACAGAAAAGAACTACATTTTAAAGGAAAAGGATACTTTATTTATTATAATAGAGTTAGAATTCCCGATATCTTTTTAAGTCCTCATGCTAACGAACGCTGCAAAGGCAGTATCGCTTTTACTATCGATGTAAAAATTCAAGATTCAGTAATCGTTTCAAAATTTACCCAGTTTATACACGAAGCTGTGTATTCCGAATATGGCAGTATGAGTTTTGGCATGCTTATGATTTACGACAAAGTTCCCCCCGGTTTTTGTATGGAAGTAGAAGACTGGTGTAATGCCGTATGGAACGATATGAAACAAAAATCGGAAGCCGAAGTAAAAGATCGTGCTTCGAGAATGATTCCGCCAATATTAATTCGTAGAAGGACATTTAAAGTAAAAGAAGAAGAGGTTAAAGTGATTGTTCAAGATACTATAGACCCTAAAGAATATTTAGAGCTTGACAGATATTATGACCCCGAAGATAAAAAACAAAAACAAGTATCGGATCGTACCGACGATATTCCGGGAATTACCGATTATGTTGAACCAACTACAACTACTAAAAAAATTTCAAAACCAAAACCAGTGCCTATAGCTGAAATTGAAGAAGAAAAAGATAAGGAAAAAGGAAAAGAAGTTTCTGCAGAAGAAGTGAAAGCTGTGACAAAATCTGAAGAAGATGCTGAGCCTGAAAAACAAGAGGAAGAAAATCAAAATACAAAAAAACAAGAGAATACGCCGAAAGAAAAACCGGCTAAAAAAGAAAAAGAGAAAAAAGACAGTAAACCTGTTGATGAATATGATCAAGAAGCTGAGGAAGAAGTTGAAAAACCTAAAAAAGAAGAAACTTCTACACCAAAAGAAAAACCGGTAAAAGAAAAAGAAGCTCATGCTCCTAAGGAAAAAGCGGCTCCTGCTCCTAAATCAAAACCTGCTCCTGCTCCAAAACCGGCTAAAACTAAAAAAACAAAACCTGCCGAAGAAGATGAATATGATGATTACGATGATTACGATGACGAATAACAAAAAAAACGTTACAGTAAACCTACCGTTTCATCAATACGGATCTACATTTGCATACCACTGTATACTTTTAAAGTTTGACTGAGTAAACAATATCTGAGCGGTATGTTGTATATATTCTTTCGTTTTTTCAACCGAAACAGCTCGGGGAATTTTTATTAAAATTTCTTGAATAAAATATGTTTGAAGTTTTGGAATTACCGGAAATTCGGGACCTAAAACTATAGCCGGAGTTGCTACTCTAATTTTTTGAGCAAATGCTTGAGCGGCTCTCACACAAGTATCTTTTTCTTTATGTTTTATACACACGCGAATAAGACGAACAAAAGGTGGATACGAAAACGTATATCTATCGTTCATTTGGTTTTGCATACAACTATGATAATCATGATTGCGAACAAATTGCAATATATGATGCTGAGCATTATACGATTGTATTACTACCAATCCCTGCTTAGTGCTTCTACCTGCTCTACCTGCAACTTGAACCATCATATGAAAACCACGTTCAAATGCTCTAAAATCAGGAATATTTAAAATACTATCGGCAGATAATATTCCAACCAACCCCACATTTTCAAAATCTAACCCCTTAGTTATCATTTGTGTGCCTATTAATATATCAATTGATCGCTGTTCAAATTGTTCAATTAATTCATGATAGGCATATTTACCTCTTGTTGTGTCCAAATCCATTCGAGCTATAGATTTGTCGGGGTATATTTCTTTAAGTACATCTTGAATTTGCTCGGTTCCATACCCTAAATATTCTTGCTTATTACTCCCACAAGCTACACAAGTTGGAGTATGAGTAATGCTATACCCACAATAATGGCAACGTAATGAATTCGAGTACTTATGATACGTAAGACTCACATCACAATGTTTGCAATGAGGCACATGCCCACAATCGGCACATTGAATAAGTGGTGTAAAACCACGCCTATTTTGAAATAATATAATTTGTTGCTTTTCGCGCAAAGCAGCATCTATATATGTTATAAGATCTTTACTGAATAATTTATTGTACATCCGTTTTTGCTTATGAGCTACAGCCATATCCACAATGCGAATTTCGGGTAATTCCACTTGTGTATATCGTTGTGTAAGTTCTACCAAGGCATACTTTTTCTGCAATACATTATAATATGTCTCTAAACAAGGAGTTGCACTTCCTAATAATGTTTTTGCTCCATGAAATTTTGCAAGCATAACTGCTGTGTCGCGTGCATTGTATCGAGGTGCAGGATCATATTGTTTGAGCGAAGTTTCATGCTCTTCGTCTATTATTACTAAGCCCAATTGTTTAAATGGCAAAAATATAGAAGAACGAACCCCCAGTATTATTTGATATTGCTCTGCTGTTTCCGATAGTAAATTATTCCACACCTCTATGCGTTCGTTATCGGAAAAACGAGAATGATATACCCCAACCGATTTACCAAAAACCTTTTGTAAGCGTTGAATTATTTGAGTAGTGAGTGCTATTTCGGGCAATATATACAACACTTGTTTATGCTGAGCAACGTAGTGTTGTATTAATTCTATATACAATTCTGTTTTTCCGCTTGCAGTAACACCATGAAGCAAACAAGTGTCAAACGACTGAAAACTTTGCATAATCTGCCCCATAGCTTCTTGCTGACCTTCGGTAAGAGCTTTTGCTTGTTGCACTTCATCTGAATAGTCTTGAAGCCTCGAAACTGTAGTGTTACATTCTATTAGTATATGTTTTTTTATTAATTCCTGAACTATAGCATGAGAAGTATTTGTGGTTGCAAGCAATTCTTTTTTAGTAATTGAAAAATTCGGATTTTTACTTTTTATATGTAAATCAAGCATTTTTGTAAATAATTCCATTTGTTTAGGAGCTTTTACAACTTGTTCAAAAGCTGTATTAACAAAAGTTTTATCTGCAATATCGTGAACAAACCGAATTCTTGTCTCAATTTTTGGTTTATAGGTTTGTATAACTTTTTCGCCTGTAATAAGAATTTTATTTTGCAACATCACATGTACAGTTCGAGCTACAGCAAACGAGGATACTGCTTTTTGCAATGCATCTACCGTAATACCTTGAGAATCATGAACGGTAGAATAAATCAAATATTCATTGGCAGGCAATTGCGATGTATCTATTGACTCAGAATTGCAATATAACATAGCCTCACTTTCGAGTTTTAATCCTGCCGGCAGAGCAGCCTTCATAACTTCGCCGCGAGTACACATATAATACGAAGCTATCCAATCCCATAATTGCAACTGAATAGGAGTAACTATAGGGAATGTATCGAGTACCGAATCTATTGGCTTTGCTTGGTAGACAGTAGGTTTATTGGAATGCAATGAATATACTATTGCGGTATACATTTTTCTATTGCCAAGCTGAACTAATACACGTGAACCGACAAAAATATTCTGTGAAATATCTTGCGGAACACTATAGGTATACAATAAGGGTACAGCCAAAGGAAGAATAACATCGGCATACAAAGGTACAGCACCGGTATGTATATTATTTTCCAAAAATCTTTTGTAAAAAAGAACGTTGCGGTTGCACACTATATGGATTTTCGGTATTCATTTCGAATGGTCTACCATCGTTAAGCATTTGCCATACATCTGACCATGGAATAAAACCACCTAAATTTCTATCGTCAATAAACAAATCAACATCTAATTTTCGACTGGCATTGGTTTCATCGAATTGTTCTTCGGGAAAACTTTTATTTACCGCATAAAATTCAATACCATGTTTACGACAGAATGCAACGGCATCGTCTAATTCTTTTCCATATCTATACGTCCATAAAATCAATTGATGACCTTGCTTTTGCAATTCACGAAGGGTTTCAAACGCAAACAATTTTATTTCACCAATTTCTGGATATTTATGCTCTACAATAGTTCCGTCAAAATCTACAGCTATTTTCATACTTCACAACAAAAAAAAAATGATTAATGACCTAATTCCGATAAAAATTTAATGCGAACAAGTCGTATTTCCTCTTCGGAATAGTCGTCTTGAGTTAATTCATCTATTGCATCTTGCACCGATTCTGACTCAGACGTTCGGAAATAGTCAAAAATTTCTTCAACAACATCTTCTTCAATTACTTGTTTAATATAGTAATCCAAATTTATCTTAGTCCCTGAATTAACAATACGTTCGAGCTCTTCGAGTAATTCCACCATAGTCATACCTTTAGATTCGGCTACAGTATCAAGAGCAACTTTACGATCGATACTTTGAATCATTTGTACTTTATTACCCGATTTATTTACAACAGATTTCACTACCATATCTTGCGGTCGCTCTATAGCATTGTCCACAACATATTGAGCAATAAGTTCAACAAATTCTTTTCCGTATTTTTGAGCTTTCCCCTGACCTACACCTATAATATTAGTAAGTTCTTCGATAGTTATAGGGTACTGAACCGCCATATCTTCAATAGACGTTTCTTGAAATACTACAAAAGGAGGAACATTATATTTTTTAGCTATTTTTTTACGAAGCTCTATAAGCATTGATATTAGAACAGGATCTAAAGAACCTGTGCCTTGCCCTAGATTCAGTTCCCCATCGGATTCTTCATAATCGTGATCTTCGGTAATGAGGAATGAATACGGACGTTGCAAAAACTCCTTACCTTTCGGCGTTAATTTAAGCAATCCATAATTTTCAATTTCTTTATCAATAAGCCGAGCTATAAGTAACTGGCGAAGTACCGCATTCCAAAATTTCACCTCTTTTTCGCTTCCGGCACCAAAAATTTCGAGTTTATCGTGTTGGTATGTTTTAATTTCGGAACTTACTTTTCCTGCAAGTATTTCAGAAACATGTCCTGCTTTAAATCGTTCTTTTACAGCAAGAATAACTTCTAAAGCAAGTTTCACATATTCTTTACCTTCGAACTGAGTTTTCGGATTAAGGCAATTATCGCAATTACCACAATCTTCAGTTAAAATTTCCCCAAAATAATTAAGTAATTGACGTACTCTACACACACTTGATTCGGCATAGGATGAAGTTTCGAGCAATAATTGCTTACCAATTTCTTGTTCAGCTACAGGTTTGCCTTGCATAAATTTTTCGAGCTTGGTAATATCTTTATAGCTATAAAACGAAATACATTTTCCCTCGCCGCCATCGCGTCCGGCACGTCCGGTTTCTTGATAATATCCTTCTAAACTTTTAGGCATATTGTAATGAATTACAAAACGCACATCGGGTTTGTCTATTCCCATTCCAAAAGCAATTGTAGCTACTATTACATCTACATCTTCCATAAGGAACATATCTTGATTTCTCGATCGAGTATGAGCATCTAAACCTGCATGATAGGGCAAGGCTTTAATACCATTAACAACCAATGTTTCGGCAAGTTCTTCTACTTTTTTACGACTCAAACAATAAATTATCCCCGATTTTCCTTGATTTTCTTTAATAAAGCGAATAATTTGTTTAGACGCACTCACTTTTGGTCGCACTTCGTAATACAAATTTTCGCGACGAAACGATGATTTATACACCGTAGCATCTAACATTCCTAAATTTTTTTGAATATCGTGCTGCACTTTAGGAGTAGCAGTAGCGGTAAGAGCTATAATAGGAGCTCGTCCAATAGATTCAACAATAGGCTTTATTCTACGATATTCCGGACGAAAATCATGTCCCCACTCTGATATACAATGAGCTTCGTCAATAGCATAAAACGATACTTGTATGCTTTTCAAAAATTCAATATTATCTTCTTTGGTAAGCGATTCGGGTGCTACATACAACATTTTGGTAGCACACGACCGCACATCATCTTTTACTTGATTCATTTCGCTACGACTAAGCGATGAATTTAAAAAGTGTGCAATTCTGTTGTCGGTACTAAATCCACGCATAGCATCGACCTGGTTTTTCATTAATGCAATAAGAGGCGAAATTATAATTGCCGTACCTTCGCATATAAGCGATGGCAATTGATAACATAATGATTTTCCTCCTCCTGTTGGCATAAGTACAAATGTATCCTTCCCCTCCAATAAATTTATAATCACATCTTTTTGGTTCCCTTTAAACGAATCGAACCCAAAATAGCTTTTTAAACTAGCCAATAATTCCTGTTCTGTGTACTTTGTCATGTAAAAAAATTAATTTTGATATCAGTTTTACCCCTCTTTGAACGAATTTTAAAAATTTAAATTCAAAACTGAGAATATTACATATTTTTGTAGATAAATTTACATATATTTTTTAATAACAAACAAAAAAATAAAATATTTTACGATTTTGAAAACAATTCAAGAAATAATAGGCGTTGCCAAGCATACAATTTTAGAAGAAGCAGCTACAATTCAAAAAATTGCTGAATACATTGATGAACAATTTGCCGAAGTAGTGCAATTAATAATACTTTCAAAAGGGCGAGTTGTAATAACCGGAGTTGGTAAGAGTGCAATTATAGCACAAAAAATTGTTGCCACATTAAATTCTACAGGAACACCTGCTTTGTTTATGCATGCCGCCGAAGCTATACATGGCGATTTGGGAATGATACAACAGCATGATATTGTAATATGTATATCAAAAAGTGGCAATACCCCCGAAATTAAAGTATTAGTTCCTTTGCTCAAAAAAGGAGGCAATACACTTATAGCAATTGTATCTGAAAAAAAATCATATTTAGCCGAAAAATCAGATTATATACTGTATGCTCATATAGAACGCGAAGCATGTCCTCATAATTTAGCACCCACCAATAGTACCACTGCACAATTAGTTATGGGCGATGCGTTAGCTATGTGTTTATTGGAACAACGAAAATTTTCGCCCCAAGATTTTGCAAAATACCACCCCGGAGGAGCTTTGGGCAAACGCATGTATTTACGTGTTGAAGATATATATACCAACAAAAAAGCACCAAAAGTATTACCGCACCAATCGATACCCGAAGTAATTTTTGAAATTTCGTCGAAACGCATGGGTTCGGCAGCAGTTATAAATGAAACCAACGAATTGCTTGGAATAATTACCGATGGTGATTTACGAAGAATGCTCGAAAAAAATACTGATTTCAATACACTTTCGGCTTGCGATATTATGACTAAAACACCCAAAACTATATCGCCACAAGATATGGCTGTAGCTGCATTTGAACTCATGGAGCAAAACAGTATAACCCAACTAGCGGTTGTAGATAAAGGTATATACAAAGGTATGCTGCATTTACATGATTTGTTGAAAGAAGGAATCGTGTAATAATTATGAATTATTAATTGTTAATTATTAATTATGGGTTGGTTGGTGAGCTTGTCGAACTATGAATTATGAGTTATAAAATATGTTGCGAAGGGGATAAATAATGATGTATACACGATCTGACATAGAAATAATGGCTCCGGTAGGCTCATACGAGTCGCTTATGGCAGCCATTCAAGCAGGAGCAAACTCCATATATTTTGGCATTGAAATGCTTAATATGCGTGCTCGTTCCTCTAATAATTTTACCACACAAGACCTCGCCAATATAGTTTCTATTTGTGCCGAGCATGGAGTAAAAACGTATTTAACTGTTAATACGGTTATTTATAATTCCGACATTTCCACATTACACGCCGTAGTGCAAGCTGCCAAACAATTTGGCGTAACAGCTATTATTGCTTCAGACATTGCGGCAATTCAGTATGCTCGGCAATTAGGAGTTGAAGTTCATATTTCTACCCAATTAAATGTATCGAATATAGAAGCTGTTAGATTTTTCGCACAATTTGCCGATGTGGTGGTATTAGCTCGCGAACTAACTTTAGTGCAGGTAAAAGAAATATATACCGCTATTTGCGAACAACATATTACCGGACCTTCGGGTAATTTGATACAAATAGAAATGTTTGTACACGGTGCGTTATGCATGTCTGTTTCGGGTAAATGTTACTTAAGTTTACACGAACAAAATTATTCAGCAAATAAAGGAGCTTGCCTACAGACCTGCCGCAAGGCATATATAGTTACCGAAAAAGAAAGCGGTAAAGAATTAGAAATTGACAATGAATACATAATGTCGCCTAAAGATTTATGCACTATTGGGTTTGTAGACGAACTTATTGATGCCGGCGTGCGAGTATTTAAAATAGAAGGACGAGCACGCAGTGCAGAATATGTAAAAACAGTAGTACAATGTTATAGCGAAGCCGTAAAATCTGTTTGCGACAATACCTATAACGAACAAAGTATTGAAGCATGGAAAACACGACTTGCACAAGTATTTAACCGTGGATTTTGGGATGGATATTATTTGGGACAGCGACTTGGTGAATGGAGTAAAAACTATGGAAGTAGTGCAACAAAAATTAAACAATTACTTGGCAAATGCACAAACTATTTTTCAAATCTTGGAGTTGCCGAATTTACCATGCAATCGGGAGAACTAAATCTTGGCGATGATGTGCTGATAATAGGAAAAACCACCGGAGTTGTTGAGCTCACTGTCGATGAGATTCGTTTGAATTTACAAGCTGTTCCATCGGTTCAAAAAGGCGATGTATTTTCCATGAAAGTTCCCGAATTGGTAAGACGTGGCGATATATTATATTCGTTTAAATCACATACTTTTTAATATATATATGAATATTTTATTTCTCTCATCTTGGTACCCAAATAAAACAACTCCTACCAACGGAGATTTCGTACAACGACATGCTCAAGCAGTTTCCACAAAACATACAGTTACTGTGTTACATGTGGCTTACGATTCAACCCTTACTCACACTCGAATTCAGATAAACGAAGAAATATCGGAAAATTTATACCAACGAATTGTTTATTTTTCGCTCCCGTCCTATTTCTCATTTTTAAAAAAAATATGGTTTATTTTTATATATCTACAACAATATAAGGCAATTACAAAAAAAAATGGAACCCCCTCAATTATTCATGCAAATGTGTTATTCCCTATTGGGATTGTTGCTATTATATTACAAAAAATATATTCTATCCCCGTTGTAGTATCTGAACATTGGCATGGATATTTATCAGAATCGGGACATGTAATTGCACCGTTTCAATTACGAATAATTCGATTTTTAGCAAACCGTGTTCAAGCTATTTTACCCGTAACACATCACATGCAAAAATCATTACAAAAATTACAAATCGGTCATACATATTATGTTGTGCCAAATGTAGTTGACACTCAAATATTTTCACCACAACCTAGCAAACGAAATCTAAATCCGTTTGATTTTATACATATATCCACACTAAAAGACGACACTAAAAATGTATCGGGAATATTACGGGCTATTGCAGAACTTCATAAAACACGAAAAGATTTTAGACTTAATATTGTTTCGGAAAACACGAATAAAGATTTAGAAGAGTATGTACATACATTACACATTGAACATATAGTTACATTTTGTGGCTATAAAAATCGTAAAGAACTATCCGATATGATGCAAGCAAGTATAGCCCTCCTATTATTTAGCAATTACGAAAGTTTACCCTGTGTAATAGTAGAAGCTTTTGCATCGGGATTACCTGTAATAAGTACACATGTAGGGGGAATATCGGAGCATCTAAATTCCGACAAAGGAATTCTTATACCAAAAGGCGACGAAACAGCACTGGTAAACGCAATGAAAACTGTATTAGAAAATCACACAACATATAACGCCGAATTACTTGCAGCATATGCTCAACAAGAATTTAGCTATAACGCTATTGCCGAAAAATTTGATGCCGTATATACTCAAATTTTAAAACACAGATGCTAAAAAATATATTCAATACATTTTTTGTCCGTATTGCCTCAGCCGCAATTAATTTACTGATTGCAATTATCATATCAAGATATTTAGGAGCTGAAATAAAAGGTGAACAAGGTATTTTTCTCACATCTGTTTCATTACTTCATATAATAATGTCGGTAGTAGGATTAGGAGCAATAGTATATTTATTGCCACGAATATCATATACAAAACTTATAGTCCCCACGTATGTTTGGATTGGCATTATTTCAATAGTGAGTATATTTATACTACCTATAATACAGCCGACACTCAGCACATATAGTACTCATATAATAATAATTACATGCATATTAACTATTACCAATGTACATATAAGCACATTTATTGCACGCGAAAAAATTATACTTGCAAACACCCTCACACTTATTCAAATTGGATTGTTAATACTGAGTTTATTACTATGTATTTTTATACTGAAACAACAAACCGTGTATTCTTATATATATTCGTTATATATATCATATAGTACAACATTACTCATATGCTATATAGTTTCGTATAAACATTTCACATGTAAATTTAAAGAAATATCAATTAATACGATTATACAATCCGGCAAAGAACTCTTGCACTATGGATTTTTTAATCAATTAGATATATTTGCTCAAATGCTTAGTTTTCGATTTAGCTATTATATTCTATCGAGTTATGTTGGGAATAAAGAAGTGGGAGTGTATTCAGTTTCCGTATCTATTATAGAATCTATATGGCTAATAAGTCGAAGTATAAGTTCGGTACAACATGCCCGTATAGTAAATACTCGAGATTTTAGTGCAAACACCCAATTAACAATTCAGTTTATAAAAATTGGCAGTTTTCTAACATGCATTGCAATAGTTGTATTATTGCTTGTGCCAAATAGTTTGTATATTTTTATATTTGGCAACGAATTTTTCGAAGTTAAAAGTATTATTGTAGTATTATCGCCGGGAGTAGCTTTTTTTGGCACTTCGTTTATGATAAGCGGATTATTTTCGGGAATAGGGAAACAATATATAAATAGTATAGCAGCAATAACCGGTCTTATAGTTACAATAGCAGGAGCCTACATAACCATACCAATATGGGGAATTTACGGAGCTGCTGCAACAGCAACCATAGCATACACTGCAACAACTGTAGTAAAACTTGTATATTTCAAACAACAAGCACATATTTCATGGAACTCATTTTTCATAACAAAACAAGACATTGCCTACGGCAAACAAGAAATAATTGCTAGATTATCGAAATATGGATTATACCGATAATTGTTTCATAATATGATATACAGCAGGACACACCGACACATTTTCTTTAGTAATACGCGTTAATTGCTCAAATCGTCTTCTATCGGTATGGGGATATTCGCGACAAGCACGAGGGCGAGCTTCATAAACAGAGCAATAATTATCGGGCATCAAAAAAGGACATGGACTTTGAGTAAACATGTATAAGCCATCGGTATCGAGAGTAAAATAGAGTTCTACCAACTTCGAAGGTTTGAGTTTTAGAAATTTTGACAGACGTTGTATATCAGCGTCGGTAATACCCGGACTAATTGATTTGCAACAATTTGCACAATCCAAACAATCTATTTGAGAAAACACTCGAATATGTAAATTATGAACATGAGCATCTAAATCTTTAGGAACTTTCCGTTTAATACTTTGAAATTTCGACAAAATATCGGTATCGCAAATTGGCTTTGGTAAAACCAAAAAATCAGACACAATTTTATTTGAATACATACGCTATAACAAAAAATACAATGCACAAAAGTAGAAGTATTCTTATAAAATTAAAATTTAATAAAAAATTATCATTAAAAAATAGTTGATATTCAATTTTTATGTATTTTTGGCATTGGAAGGGAGAGGTGTCCGAGTGGTTGAAGGAGCACGCCTGGAAAGTGTGTATGCCGCCTGAAACGGCATCGAGGGTTCGAATCCCTCTCTCTCCGCGTAGAATTAGAATGTAAACAAATAATATAATAAATTAAAAACTAAACATTAATTAAAATAACAGAACATTATGAAAAAGTTATTTGCACTTTTAGCGGTTATTGGTCTTTTAAGCGTAACCGGATTTTCTCAAGAAACAAAACAAGACTCAACGTCAACAGATTCAACGGTAACAGCGGTAGATTCTACAAAAGCTGCAACAAGTGCAGAAGAAGTTGGTCCAACTGAAGAAAAAGGCTTACACCAAGTAATTAAAGAAAAATTTATTGAAGGTGGTGCTGGATTTATGGCATTCGTGGTGTTGTGTTTAATTTTAGGTCTTGCTATTGCTATTGAGCGTATTATTTACCTTAATCTTGCAACTACAAACACTGAAAAATTATTGAAAAAAGTAGAAGACGCATTACAATCAGGCGGTAAAGATGCAGCATTAGAAGTATGTCGCAACACTCCTGGTCCTGTAGCAAGTATTTTCTATCAAGGTATCAGCCGCAGTGATGAAGGTGCTGAAATAGTAGAAAAAACTGTAGTGTCATACGGAAGTGTTCAAATGGGATTATTAGAAAAAGGATTATCTTGGTTATCATTATTTATTGCACTTGCTCCTATGTTAGGATTCTTAGGAACTGTGGTTGGTATGATTCAAGCATTTGATGCTATAGCAATTGCAGGTGATATTTCTCCTACACTTGTTGCAAGTGGTATTAAAGTAGCACTTATTACTACTGTAGGCGGTTTGATAGTAGCTATGATATTACAAGTTTTCTATAATTATTTAATTTCAAAAGTGGATTCATTAACTACTGATATGGAAGATGCATCAATTTCACTTGTTGATATAATAGTTAAATATAATGCGAAAAAATAAATAAAATATACTTGACTGTCAATAATATTGACAGTCAATATTTTATAATACAATCGTATAAACTAAAAATAATATTCAAATGAATTTTAATAAAATTTTTAAAATAGTATCTATTTCATTATTTGCAATATCAGTTATTGTAAGTGTAATGTATATAGGGGCAGCTTCGCAAAAAAATTGTTTAGCGTGTAAGTTGCCGGTGTGTGAAAAAATAGATGCCAACGGAGAAAAATATCTTGCTCCTGCTGATGAATGTGCAATGACGTACGATGAAATCAAAGCAATGGAACAAGAAACTATCCAACGAAACAAAGATTTTGGAACGAATGATCCGGTAGAAGTTGCTGAATGTTCGAAAGAATGTATTAACTACGCGGGTAGTTTCATGATGTTTACTATTGTTATTACTATTATTGCAATAGTGTTGGCATTACTATTTTCTGTATATATGCTTATAGTTGATCCTAAAAAAATAAAAGGTGTACTTATAGGAATTGGAAGCATTGGACTTATTACTCTTCTTTCTTACTTGTTTTCTTCTGATTCAATTCCTACAATTTTAGGATATAACAATATTATAACATTAGCCGAAGTAAAAATGGTTGATACAATGTTGTTTATGACATACATTTTGTTGGCTGTAGCATTTATAAGTATACTGTATACTAATATTATAAAAATATTTAAAAAATAATTAATGGCACAACTTCAAAAGAGTTGTGCTATTATTTTTAAAAAACATACAATTATGGCTCGAAGACCGTTTCCGGAAATTAACTCAGCATCTATGGCAGATATTGCATTTATGCTTTTAATTTTCTTCTTGGTAGCTACCACAATGGATTCCGACAAAGGTATATTCCGTGTGTTACCTCCGTATATAGACAAACCTATTCAAGATGAACCTATTAAAGTATTGGATAAAAACTTGTTTGTGGTTTTGATAAATAAAGACGACAGATTAATGGTTGAAAAAAAACCTATGCATCCCGATGATTTACGAAAAGCTTGTAAGGATTTTTTAACCAATATGAATAATGATGAAGCTGATAAAATCTATCCTGAATATAATGTAGAAACTATTGAAGGTATTGGAAATGTAAAAGTAACCAAAGGAATAGTTAGTATTCAAAATGACCGTGGTACTTCATACGATAAATACATTGAAATACAAAACGAAATAGTTGCAGCTTACAATGAGGTTAAAGACGAATATTCTAAACAATATTTTAGAAAACCTTTTAAAGATTTGAACGAGGATCAACAAAAAGCTATTAAAGCATTAATACCTCAACGTATTTCAGAAGCTGAACCTAAAAATATTGGAGGAAAATAATATGGCAAAATTTAGAAAAGATGGTAAAAAAGTTGCTCCGGGAATTTCTACTGCTTCATTACCGGACATCGTATTTATGTTGTTGTTTTTCTTTATGGTTACAACCACAATGCGTGAAAGTACGTTATTGGTAAAAAAACCTAAACTCCCTAAAGCAACCGAATTAACAAAATTAGAAAAAAAATCTTTGGTAAGTAGTATATATGTTTCAACTCCTTCTATAGATTTACAAGCTGTATTTGGAACACAACCGGTAGTGCAACTTAATGAATCTATTGAAGACATATCAAAGATTGCTCGCTTTGTACAATTAGAAAGAGAAGCTCGTAATCCAAACGATAGAGATTTTTTAACGATGAACCTTAAAGTTGATTCCAAAACAAAAATGGGTATCATTAGTGACATAAAAATGGAATTACGTAAAGCAAATGCTCTTAAGCTTAACTATAGTGCATTACCTAAAGCAAATAAAAAATAAAATAACTTTCATGATATAAAAAAAAGCGATGTAATTTAACATCGCTTTTTTTTTATACTATTTTTAATAATCTATCTTAACGTCAACTACGTAAATTTATTTTGATTGTACAGAATAATCCGTCAATTTTCTAAACTGTTCAATTCTTAAAGCTATTTGAGATGTTGTCAATTGTTCAATATTTTCTGTACCCATTTTCTCAACAGTAAACGATGCCATTGCGGAACCAACAATTAAAGCAGCTTTCATAGTTTCAAAATCTATATTGTTCTGTTGAGCTATATATCCTATAAAACCACCTGCAAAAGTATCGCCGGCACCTGTTGGGTCTATTACTGTTTCTAATGGTAATGCCGGAGCATAAAACATTTGATTGTCGCCAAATAATAAAGCTCCATGCTCACCCTTTTTAATAATAACAAATCGTGGCCCCATAGCCATTATTTTTTTTGCAGCTATAGGTAACGAATACTCACCCGACAGTTGACGAGCTTCTTCTTCATTTATAGTAAGAACATCAACCAACGCTATTGTTTTAAGTAATTCATCGAGTAGAATGTCCATCCAAAAATTCATAGTATCCATTACTATAAGTTTAGGTCGAACGTGCAATCGTTCAATAACTTGGCGTTGCACTAT
>MWCJ01000027.1 GCA_002069975.1 Bacteroidetes bacterium ADurb.Bin217
TAACAACTTCGACTTGAATATCAATAATTTACATGAGTAAAATAACGATTATTGATTTTAGTCGGTTAATAATGAAAATTTATAAATATGCTAAACCTTTACCAATAGATTCCAGGTGGGTTATATCAATTTTACAATTGTAATTCCATCGCCTCCCATATCAATAGGGGCGTCGGTGCAAGATTCAACAAAGCCGGTAGTAAGCAAATAGTCTCGAATTAATTTTCGCAAAATTCCGTAACCTTTGCCATGTAATATCTCTAAAGTAAACACTTGAAGCATATGAGCGGTTTCTACAAAATCTTTAACTTCGTATAATGCTTCGTCGCTTCGTTTACCACGAACATCAAGTTTTGGTGAAAAATGTAAGCGTTTTTCCGATATAGTTTTTGTACTTTGTTTAATTACTACAGTTTGAGTTTGTTGTTTTGGTTTATTAGCCGGTACTAATGTATCTATGCTCATAGTAAGCGACGTATGAGAATATTGAACTGTAGCTTGTTTGTTTTTTATTTGAACTATTTGTCCTACAGTTTGTTGCCCTTTCATTACCACGTAATCTCCTATTGAAAGTTTTTTAATTTCTTTTGTGTGAGCATGTTGTTTTGTGCGAGTTTCTTGAAGTATACGTTTTGTTTTTTGTTCTACGTGTTGGTTGCTAGAGTTTTCAAATTCTTGGAGTGTTTTTCTTGCTTGTTTGGTTGCAATAGATTGTGCTTGAGATTCTTTAATAGTTCGTATAGTTTGCTCTATTTGTTTATTTGCAGTAGTATACAAATCTTGCATTTCTTGTTTGGTTTGTGCAATAATTTCGAGTTTCTTTTCTGCAATTTTTTGTGTTTTTTCGGATAAATTTTCTTGTAATTGTTTTATTTCAAGTTCACGTTTTTTTAATTCTTCACGTTTTTTAAAAATATATTGTTTTTCTTCTTCCAATTTTTTTAGGTTTTTATCAAAATCCACATGGTCTTTACCTAATTTTTGTTTTGCATTATCTATAATGCTTTGTGGGAGACCAATTTCGCCGGCAATTTCGAATGCAAACGAACTTCCTGCCGATCCCATTCTTAATTTATATAACGGTTTTAGTTGTTCTAAATCAAAAAGCATAGCTCCGTTAACAGCATTTGTGAGCGATGTGGTTGCATGTTTTAAGTTGGTATAATGTGTTGTAATAATTCCATACGCACCGCTATTATGTAATTGTTCCAGCACGCTTTCGGCTATAGCACCACCCATAAGCGGTTCGGTTCCTGTACCAAATTCGTCGATGGCAAATAAGGTGTGTGGCGAAGCGTATTGCACAAAATGTTTCATATTGCGTAAATGCGAACTATAGGTGCTTAAATCGTTTTCGAGCGATTGTTCGTCGCCTATGTCAATGCATATTGATGAAAAAATTCCAAGAGTGCTTTGTTCATCGGCACTTACAAGAAGTCCACATTGACACATATATTGAAGTAATACAATTGTTTTTAAACATACCGATTTACCTCCAGCATTTGGTCCCGAAATTACTAATATTCGTTGTTTGGAATCTAAATGAACTTTTAATGGAACAACTTCGCGTTTTGATGCTTCGAACGAAATACATAATAACGGGTGTTTTGCTCCCAATAAAGAAATATGCGGTGAGGCTTGAATATTTGGTTTTTGTGCATTAATTCTTAATGCAAATCGAGCTTTTGCCGAAATTGCGTCGATGTGAGCCAACCATTCATACGAAATTTGAATATCGGGAATAAATGGGCGAACTATAGAAGTTAGTTCTTTTAAAATTTTTATTAATTCTTTTTGTTCTTCGTATTCTAGTGAAATAATTTCGTTATTAATTTCAAATGCTTCAACTGGTTCTACATATGAGGTTTTTCCTGTAATAGATTCATCGTGAACAAACCCTTGTATTTTACGTTTGTACGCCGTATTCATAGGTATTACAGCTCTCCCGTTACGGAGTGTAAGTTCCGAATCGCTGTCGCACCAGCCTTCGGTACGAGCTATTCGCATTTTGTGATTCATAATTTTTGCAACACTGATTTTTTTTTGTTGCATTGTTTGCCGTATTTCTATGAGGTGTTTCGACGCATTGTCGCGAATATTTCCCGATGCATCTATTGTTTTGTCAATGTGTTTGCAAATATCTAAAGGTATTTGAATATGTTCACTTAATGCAAAGAGAGCAGGATATATTTCGGCATGTTTTGTAAAAAACAGTACACTTGTAGCAATTTCGCGTAACGACGTACGTAATGTGTGAAATTCGCTTGCTTGCATAAATGTTTCTAATGGTTTTATAGCATTGAGCGAATGCGAAATATGGATAAATGATGGGGTAGGGAAGTCTTGTTCGAATTCTAAAATGTGTTTCATTTCGGCAATTTGATTCATTGAATTGGTAATTTCAATATACGAATCGGTAAATTGCATTGATGCAACTACTTGTTTGCCTATATCACTTTTGCAGTAATTTTCTATGTATGTACGAATAGTATCGAAGCCAATTTTTTGCTCTATACTCGAAGGATAATTCACAGTATGTGTTTATTTTATTCGTGTAATACATTTACTTCGGTTCGTCTGTTTTTTTGACGACCTTGTTCGGTTTCGTTACTTGCTACCGGTTTGGTTTGACCATATCCTACGGCAATAATTCGTTGAGCCGGAACGCCTTTTTGTATTAAATATTTTTTTACACTTTCCGACCGTTGTTCCGAAAGTTTTTGATTAGAAGCAGCATTACCTACATTGTCGGTATGACCGGCAAGTTCTATTACCATTGTTTTCTTACGTTTCATCAGTTCTGCAAGATTGTTAAGTGTTTCGTATGAGTCTTGCCGAATTGTATTTTTACCTGTATCAAAATGAACATTTTGTAATACAAATACTTTTGGTAATTCATATTTAATCGTATATGAAAAATTTATCTCGCCCGGTACGTTTGGAATAACTAATTCATTTTTAGTATCTTCCGTTTCAAATCCCTGAACTAACACCATAAATGTTTCTTTTGGTAATAATATTTGAAATTTCCCTTGAGCTTTTGATGTTCCGGAATATATTTTACCTGTTTTTTTGCTTTTAAACCTAACCATATCCCCAATAGAAGGAACTCCTTTCATGTTTGTAATGGTTACTGTAACCAAAGCTAAATCATCGGTTGGTTTCAAATTTTGAGCTTGTGTAGTAAAGCTTATGGCTACTATAACAAGAATACACAAATATTTCATAGCATTTGTTTTTTAAATTTATTGCAATGTACATAAACTTATGACAAATAAAAAGAGCTGTATTGAAAAATACAGCTCTTTTTTGAATAGAGAGAGAAAATCAGTCAACACCACTGTTGGGGGAAGGAATGGTATTGGTGTTGAACTTGATTGTTAGTTATAAGCTTTTTCACCATGTTCGTAAAAATCAAGACCATTTTCTTCTTCTTTACGACTTACTCGTATGCCTAGTATATATTTTAGTCCATAGAACAAAATGAGACCAGTACCTATAGCCCAAGCTCCCACTGCAGCTACTCCTGTTAATTGTGTTCCAATATATGAAAAACCTCCACCGTAGAATAATCCGCCATCTACTGCAAATGCTCCCACCATAATGGTTCCAAAAGCACCACATACGCCGTGCACAGATATAGCACCTACAGGGTCGTCTATTTTTACAATTTTATCGAAAAATTCTACTGAAAATACTACTAACACACCAGCCATAGCACCTATAATTACTGCTCCACCAGGTGATACGACATCGCAACCTGCGGTAATAGCTACCAATCCTGCCAATACGCCATTGAGTGTCATACTTAAGTTAGGTTTTTTGTACCGTATCCATGTAGTAATTACAGTTGCCACAGCACCTGCTGCTGCTGCCATATTTGTTGTCATAAATATATGAGCTACCAATCCGGGGTCAGCAAAACTAACTGTAGAACCAGGGTTGAATCCAAACCAACCTAACCAAAGAATAAACACACCAAGTGTACCTAATACCAAACTTTGACCCGGGATAGCGTTTGTTTTACCGTTTTTGTATTTTCCAATACGTGGGCCTAATATAGCTGCACCAACCAGTGCTAACCATCCGCCAACTGAGTGTACTACGGTAGAACCTGCAAAATCGTGGAAGCCTATGCTTGCCAACCATCCGCCACCCCATACCCAGTGACCCGAAATAGGATAGATAACTAATGTAATTACTGCACTGTATATTAAGTATGCACTAAATTTAGTTCTTTCAGCCATTGCTCCCGAAACTATTGTAGCTGCGGTAGCTGCAAATACTAATTGAAAAAATAAAAATGCATAATTTGGTAATCCTAAGGCTTCACCGTGATCTACGTTCGAAAAAAATTCAATTTCACCCAAAAAACCACTTCCAGCTCCAAACATAATTCCGTAACCTAATGCCCAAAATCCTAAACTTGCTATACAAAAGTCCATTAAGTTTTTGAATAATATGTTGGTTGTATTTTTAGCACGAGTAAACCCGGCTTCAACTAATGCAAATCCTGCTTGCATAAAAAACACCAATACTGCTGCTATAAGCACCCAAAAGGTGTTAATACTCATTGTAAAATCCATTGTTTCCATATCTGTAATGTATTAGTCTTTAATATATAATGATTCAGGACCTGCTTCTCCGGTTCTAATTCGTACCGAATCGTCTACTGTTGAAATAAATATTTTACCATCGCCCAATTCTCCTGTTTTTGCTGAGCGAACTATTGCATTTACTGCTGCTTCGGCAAACTGATCACGACATACAAACGATATAATTCGGCGTGGAATATATCGAGTTTCATACACGGTAGCACGATATATTGCTCCCGATTTTTCGTTACCAACTCCTGTTACATCCCAGTATGTAAAGAAGTCGATTCCTACTTCGTGTAAGGCTTCCGACACTTCCTCGAAGCGTGAAATCCTTATGATTGCTTCAATTTTTTTCATATGTTTTACGTTTTAAATTATTTGTTTTGGAAATATCCGCATGGCTTATACAGCATGCATGCGGATATATAAATATTGCTTTGTTAGAACGATAATCCTAAGTATCCAAAGAATCCTTCGGTAGATGGGTTTAGTGTTATGCCTCCCGATACCGGAATTACAAATTTATCGGTAACTTGTATTTCTTTTGATTTTTTAATTGACACATTACATACGTTTAACTCTCCGTCAACTGTATATTGTCCGTCGCCGACTCCTATAGCTATGTCAAATAAATTTTCGAATGAATATCCAATTTCAAAATACATATCCTCTGCATTCAACATATATGCACCCATAATGCTAAATCCACCTTTTTCGAAACTTAAACTTGGTTCTACATAATGACAACTATCGCCAAAATATGCTCCACCAAAATAGTAATCGGTTACAGCAATGCCTAATCCAAAATCGAAACTATAACTTGCATATAAATCTGCTTCGAATGCTTCTACACCACCTGTGCTTATAGAGTTCCACGATCCAATTTCGAAATTACCAGCAGTAAACGACATCCATGGCTGTAAAGCGGCTCCTGTTCCGAATTTAGCACCACGCCATATGTAGCTGCTGTAAATATCCATACCTGCATCTGTTGATACTCCCGATGCCTCATCTTCTTGTGCCATTACACTTGTTGTGCTTAATGCAATTGCAGATACTGCTATTGCTACTACCTTTTTGAAACTAATTCTTTTCATACCTTTAAACATTTTAATTATTACTTGTTTTACGATACAAAGAAACTATTTCAAGCCTATGGCATTCATCAGAAAATTTTCGTGTTTTTAAGTATGCATTATGCGTATGTGTTTCTCGGTGATTTACGTAGGATGAAGGTGTGGGGAGATGGGAATTGGGAGATGGGAGATGGGATTAGCGAGATGGGGATCGGGGGTTGGGGGCATCTACTAAGCAGAAACAATACCACCCCTTTATTTATGTCTTTTTTGTGAAGACGGAAGAACTATCAATGTTATAATTTAACAAAAGCTTTTCTGCTTTTTCTGTTATTTATTTCAATATCAATTATATATACTCCTTTGGGGAGTGTTTCGGTGGAAAGTGTAAATAGTCCATTTTTTTGTGAAATGTCTTGTGTTACTATTCTGTGTCCGGAACTATTGTATAAATTAATATGAATACTACTTGCGAGAGTTTCTGTAAATTGTATTGATACATAATCGGTACATGGATTTGGGAAAACTATACAGGGTATAGGATTGGCAATTGTTACCGAATCAAATAATTGAATAGGATATGAGAGAATTCGTAAGCTGTCTGGATTGTAATGATATGCACTATATACCGTAATTGGTTGAATAGCATATATTGCATCGTATCCGTATTGTTCAAGGTCATACCATTTATTGGGGATATACATCGATGCAGATGTGTTTGTAAACGAGTTGTGAAGGTTGTATATGCTAATATTGTTTGTATATGAATCTTCGGAAAAACAAATACCTGCCGCAAATGTTTCTGTAATTAAAATAGGGTTTGCAAAGTGTATTTGATTATATTTTTGTTGTTGTAATTCTGTGTTTGAAATGCTTTTTTCAGCTAACACTTCAGAAAATGTTTTGTCCCATAATCGTAGTGTTGTATTCGTTGTTTGCTGTGGTATATTAGCTATGCCTATTTTTAATCCTCTGATATAGATTGGTTCTTTTATTTTAAAGGTATTCGACATACACGTAATTCCTAAATTATTAGGACCATTCCATGTGTCAATACCATTTTCTGAGGAAATTAGTAAATAGCGAGTGCTATCGTATAAGCATGGAATAGAATCGTGTACAAACAGTTCTATAGGTTCTAAAGGTATTTGTTGTTCTTGTATTTGACTTACAAAACCGGGTTTGTCAATTGTAATAGATTGTAATGTGTCGGGTTGGTTTGTTACGTGTGTTTGAATAGCTAACGATGAGTTTACTCCAATAGTTTGTGTTGGAATCCAATCTTTAGGATGTTTAACATACATTGAATTTAAACGGTTATTTGGTTTTGCCATATAACTTGTAAAAGCCGTAGAATTATTTTGTAATTCATACCCAACCCAAAACGAACCATTTGTTACAATACTTTGTTCGGGAATTATGCGAATCCAAATAGAATCTATACAATTTGATTTTTCTAATGGTTTACTGTAAATAACTTGTTCGGGTTTTTGAATGCCTTGCCATACTTTTATTACTACATCGTTGAGATTTTGTGTGGTATCTATATATCCAAGTAACGAAATGCCATATATGTTTATATGAGTAGTATAGGGAATGTAATCAGCATATTCTTTCCATCCTATTTCGTTAATACCAGTCCATGTGCCCGAAGCTTTTGAGTTAAAATTACAAATAACTAAAGTGTCGTCGTATAGTATGTTAGAAATTATGTTAGAATATTCGGCATTCGGGTCATATCCATAGCAGCTTGTTTTTCCTGTATTTTCGGGATCTAACCATACTTTAAGTTGTTCATTGTTTGCATCATAATAATCCCATGCCGACGAAAATTTCGAAAAATAATCGTTAACAGGATTATCACAGTCGGCTTCGCCACCCGATAAATTGCCAATTAATTGTTTATTCATATTAAATAATCCTGAACCAGAAGAGCCCGATTCTGTAGTTCCTATATCCCAGCGACTAATTTTCCAATGACTAAATTTGAGATACGAAAAAAATGTTGCAGAAGTAAAATAATCGGTATCTATGGATATTTTTTTTGCATCACCCCGAGGATGGTGTATACACACACTTCCTTTTGATGCATTGCCGGATGCATCCCACCCGGCATAAAATACTTTAAATTCCGAAGGTGGTAAATGGTGAGCTTTTAATAGTGTAAAGTCAATTTTTCCGGTAGGAGATGTAGCTATTAAATCAGATCCGGAAATATACTGTGAAGTATTAATTGAACCTGAGCCTTCACAATTATCATATTCGTAGTTAAAATAAAAAACTGTTTTTGATGCCGATGTTTGTGTACTCAAACAATGGTTTGCTGTTAATATATAGGGTGTTAAATCATTCGATGTTGTATTAAGTAATGTCCCCGAACAAATACTTGTTCCGCCTATAATTAATTTGCAAACAGCTCGTTTTTCGTTTTGCCATGCAGCAGCTTCGTTGCAGTGTATATTTACATTGCACGGAAGAGCTTCTGCTTTTAGGAGACTGTTAGATTTAAAATCGTGTGCTATTTGATGTATTATAACCGAAGATTTGCTTTGAAATGTAAACGGTTCGGAATAGGTAATACAAATAGTATCGTCCCAAATTAAAGGCGATGCAAATGCATGATTGCGAATGTTTTTATTGGAAAATGGTCCTGCTATTGAAGTTTTTTGGGGATTATATAACCAGATTGTACCGTTATCGGGAATATGTACCGAATCAAATAAAATATTAAGTGAAAATGCCCCCGGTGATGCAATTTGAATAGAATAATATATTGTATCGTTTAAAAGAATTGATGAACCTTGGTTTACAATATTAATATCTACTATAAACGGATAGGCAAACATATTTGGATTGCGAGTTTGTAAGGCCTCTAACGTATCGTTTGGAATAGGGGGTAAGGTGTATGTTATATCTGTTTGTGGTACAAAAGGGTGTTGAGCTTTTACTAGTAGCGGAGCTGCCCCTGCATATATAATCAAACAAAACAATATAACTCGAACTATTCGAGTAGCATGCGAATTCATGTTATTCTAATTTTATCCCCATTACCAACACGTCATCTATTTGACGATTGGTTCCTTTCCATTCTTCAAAAGTAGTGTTAAGTATTTCAAATTGTTCTTTCATACTCACATTTCTCGATTCAAATAATAACTCTTTGAACCGTGAAGCTTGAAATTTCTTGTTTGATTTACCACCAAACTGATCTTGATATCCGTCAGAGAATAAATAAAATCTTGTTCCTGATTTGTATTTAAATTCAAAATTTGAATAGCCTTTGTTTTCTTCGGCAGAGAACAACCCTCCAATTGAACATATATCACCTTGAATAGATTCTATAGTGTCATTATACACTCTAAATACAATATGGTTTGCACAAGCTATTTGTATAGTTTTATCTTGTTTATTTATCGCACATATCGTTATATCCATGCCATCGTCTTGCGAATCGGGATTTCCATCTAAATTTTGATTGAGTGCGGTAACTACTCCTTTGTTTAATTTATCAAGAATTTCCGATGGTTTTTGATGTAATTTTTCTGAAGTTATTTCATTTAATAATGTAGAACCTATCATAGACATGAATGCTCCCGGCACACCATGTCCGGTACAGTCTGATACGGCAACATAAATAATTTCGTTTTGTTCGCTAAACCAATAAAAATCACCACTTACAATATCGCGAGGTTTAAATAGAACAAATGACTCGGGTAAATGTTTTTCGAGTACTTGTATGCTTGGTAACATTGCATCTTGTATACGTTTTGCATAACTAATACTGTCTTTTATCAATCTGTTGGTTCGCGAAAGTTCTTCGTTATTGCGAACAAGTAATTCACTTTGTAATTGTAATTCTTCTTTTTGTTGATTTATTTCTTGAGTACGTTCTTCAACCATTCGTTCCAAACGTTTTTTCTCATCTATAAGTTGTTTTTCGCGAACTTTAATATACACATAAATTAAAATACCAACTACTAAAATAAGAATAGAGTAGAACCAGGTAGTTCTCCAAAAAGGAGGTATAACTGTTATTTTCAAACGAGTTACTTCATCACTCCATACCCCATCATTATTGGTTGCTGTAACTTCAAAAATGTATTCTTTGCCCGAAAGATTTGTATAGGTAGCAAAACGTTTGTTGGCATCAGTAAAGTTCCAATCTTCGTCGAAGCCTATTAACCGATATTTATATTTGTTTTTTGAGGGTGCTATATAATTTAATATAGCAAATTCTATAGAAAAATTATGTTTATACGACAGTTCAATTTCCGAAGAATAGGTAATAGATTTATCGAGTATTACTTTTCCATGAAATTCTTCGCCTATACGAACCGATGAGTTATAAATTTTTAAGTCGGTAATAACAACTTTACCGGTATATGTGTCGTTTACAATACTGTCGGGCATAAAATAGGTTACACCGTTAGGCCCTCCAAAAAACATCATTCCTTGCGACGATTTAAATGCAGCACGTTCATTAAATGAATTTCCTTGAATTCCGTCTAATTTATTGTAATTTGTAAATTTTCCTTTAGTAGGTTCAAATTTTGAAAGTCCAAAATAAGTACTCATCCATATATCGCCATGGTTATCTTCGAGCATTGCAAGTATCATATCATTTGCAAGTCCGTGACTTTGACGAGTATATGGTTCAAAAGTTTTGTCCTTACGGTTAAATTTATTTACTCCGGCACCACCGGTACCTACCCAAAAATCGCCATTTTTAGTTTCGAGTATAGAATATACCACATTGTTGTTTAGCGATGTGGAAACATGTCTGTTTCGTTCAAAAAATTCTACAGATTTTTTAGCAGGGTCAACTCTCATAAGACCTCTACCGTTAGTTCCTGCCCAAATAATACCTTTGCTGTCTTGATATATGCACCATACAACATTTCGCATAAAATTGAATTCATGAATAGGGTATGATGTAAACTGTTTTTTTTCGTAATTAAAAGTATTGAGTCCTCCACCATAGGTGCCTATCCATAATTGTAAATTCTTGTCGAGATACAAGGCTGTAATTGCATCGTTCGAAAGTGAATTTTTATTGGTAGCATCGTATAAAAAATGTTCGAGTTCATTGTTTGATGGGTTAAATCGAAATATTCCGTTACCATCGGTTCCTATCCAAAAAAATCCGCGAGGGTCTTTTACAAATGATGTTATTGAGTTGAAATTTAGAATTTCGCCCGTTTTAGCTTGATAGGTAGTTGTTTTAAATGTTGTTTTATCTATAAAATTTAAACCGGCACCTCTTGTTCCTATCCAAAAACCTTTATTTTCTTCTTCGTACATAGCAAATACGTTGTCAGAGGTAATAGGTTTGTCGTGTAACTGACTTGGATAAATATTGCTGAATTTTTTGCGTTGTGTATTGTATTTATTAAGTCCTGCGGTTTCCGTTCCTATCCAAATTACTCCCGATTTGTCACGTAAAATTGATAAAATATTATTCGATTTTATTGAAAAATCATCTTTTTTCATTTTTTCTATAGCAACAAAATCTTTTGTTTTTATGTCAAAAACATTAAGTCCACCACCACGAGTCCCTATATACATGCAATTGGTAAGTGTATCTTCAAAAAATGTCCATACAATATTGCTTGCTAATCCCATGGTTTTAGAGGCATCATATGTATATGTTTGGTATTGATATGTTTTAGGATTCAAAACTCCAAATCCACCATAGTATGTTCCTATCCACATCATTCCTTTCGAATCTTTTTGAATTGACATAATATCGAAAGGGTTAAATGCTATACGGGTAAATATTTCTTTTTCAATATCAAATTTATTTAACCCGCCTTCTACATCTAAACCTATCCATAAATATCCGTCGTTATCTTGCGAAATTGCACGTACTGCATTACTCCCAATAGAATTAGGGTTTTTTGCATCGTGTTTGTATGCCTTAAATGTTTGAGTTTCTCTATTAAATTTATTTAATCCTCCACCGTATGTAGCTATCCATAAATTTCCTTTAGAGTCTTCAAAAATATCGTATACATCATCGTTACTTAATGATTTTGAATCGTTGGGGTCGTTGATAAAATGAGTAAACGACTCATTTAGTGGGTTGTATAAGTTTAAACCGCCACCTACGGTTCCTATCCATATACTTCCTTTGGAATCTTGGAATAAACAACTGATTTTGTTGCTCGAAATAGAATTGTTGTCTTGTAACGATGGTTTAAATACGCGAAATGTATATCCATCATACATATTTAATCCGTCATGTGTAGCAAACCATAAAAAACCAGTGGTGTCTTGCATTATGTCGTTTACGCAAATTTGCGATAAACCATCTACCATCGATACATTTTCGAACATGAGTGTAGATCGCTGTGCAGATAGGTTAAAAGATATACATGCTATATATATAAGAAATAAAATACGTTTCATTGTTGTAAAATTTTTGTTTTAGGTAGTGTCGAAATATACAAGTACGAATGCGCGAAAAGCATTATAATATTTGTTATTTTCTTTACTTCTGTAATCAACAGCTAATATACGGTATTTTTTTTATATGCAATTAATATGTGAAAAAAAAGTCATTATTGTCCGATAAAAAATACACAAAATTAAGAATACTCAATTATGGGTTATCAAAAGCCATTCAATTATGTAATTACTTTTTTGCTGTAGAAATGTAATCAAAAGTTATATGAAAACTAAAAAAAATTAGTTTGTGTATTCGTTAAAAAAAAACTATGTTTGTATCAGGTTTAGGATTTATTATGATTTCAGACGAAAAATTTATATACGTTTACAATAACGATGAGAAAATTTTGTATAAATCGTATTTTGGAAATATTACAATTTATGATATTACAAGTTCTTGGGATATTGCTATTGAGCAACAATTAATACCGCAGGGAACTATTGGGGTTATTAATAATTTTCTTGAAGCTCGATTTGATTTTAATTCTCTTAATGATTTTAAAAAAATACCTGAATATTATCAGCAAAATTTAAATGCATTTTCGGGTTTACGATTTGCAATTGTTACTGTAAGCCCTAAAGATATGGTAGTTCCTGTTTTAGTAAAGGAATATGATAAAGGATATGAGTCTCGTCCGTTTTCAACGGTTGAGGCTGCCAGACAATGGATTTTGGAACGTTTTTAACAACCGCCTTTTGCTTTGGTCAATACTTTTTTCTCCAAAATTGGTTTTTTATTGCGTTCAATTAGTTGTAAAATTTCGGTATGAGCTTTTTTGATATACGTTTTTTCGGTATCAGACATTCCCGTTGTAGGTATGTGTTGTTTAATGATAGTTGCTTCAAATTCAGAAAATCCTCCACGAAGCAATTGAATATGTTTATATCCTAATTGCTGCATTACACATGCTGCTTGTTGTGCTTGTTCTTCGGTGTGTGCTATAAGTACTTTCTTTTTTGTGGCATCTCCCAAAAAATCTTCCCATTCTCTATTGGTAATCGATGCAAACGGAATATTTACTGTTTTTGGTAATGCAAGTTTTACAAAATCATCGGCATTGCGAATATCAATATATAATGTTTGATTGTCGGGATTTAATAGTTTATATGCTAACTCTACGGAACTCATGTACGAAAAATCTGATTTTTGTTGGCATTCCTGTGCTTGTGCCATTATTTTTTGGCTTCGTGTAGGAGTAATTCCAACAATCAAAGCAAACACCATTGCCACAGCTATTGCCGCTACATGATATGGTTTACTTTTGATAAATGCAAGATTGAATTGTTTTGGTTTTTTTAGTATATATTGTTCTATAAAATAGGTAACTACAAATGCCATAACCGCCATAACAATTAAAAGTGCAGCAAACAAACCGCGGCTCATTCCAAGCGAATCAAACACAAATATGCCTCCTAAATCTTGTGCATGATACAGTGGTTCGAATATAGGATACATTTCGGCAAAGAGAAATACACCAATAAATAAACCTCCAAAGAAGAATATAGCGTCAATTTTACCGATAGACACTGCACACAGTGATGTGCCGGGACAAAATCCACCAAACAGAAACCCGATACCCATAATAACGCCTCCCACAATAGCCGACCAAGTAAACGTGGGTTGTATGTATACCAAATTCATATCGAGCATGCCAAAGTGTTCCATAAGAATTACACCTATAACCGTAGTTATGGCTGCGGTAAAAAATACACGCAACACCACAAATTCTCGTCCGTAGAATAATCCTGCCAATCGTTTAGCCGACGAAAATCCTGATTGTTCCAATACAAAGCCAAAGGCAATACCTATGAGTAATGCGAGTATGTAATCAAATTCGGGGCTTATTAATCCTTGTCCTGCCAGTGGTCCCATAGTTTTTTTAAATTTTTAGATTAATACACCCAATGTTTTTTAAATAAAAATGCAAACAAAAATCCGGTGCCGAATATTGCCAACATGGTAATAAACCCACCGGTAGCAAGTACGCCCATACCACTAAGTGCCGCACCGCTCGTGCATCCTCGTGCAAATTGAGCTCCGAGTCCAAATAGTGCTCCACCTATAACTGCAAACACCAGTCGGCGTACCGATGTGATTACAGGACTTTTATCTATTTTTAATGTCATACGGTTTGAAACAATGCCCGAAATAAATGCACCTATAAATACTCCAATAACCTCAAATACCAACCACGACTTGAGTGCACTGGTTTGATTTCCTGCATATTGCTTGTAAAATTCGGCACTTTGTGTATGTTGCGGAGCTACAAAGTCAACCACAGACACTACAAAACTTTTGATAGCACCGCTGGCTCCTAATCCGCGTCCCGAAAAATAGATTGATGCCAATAATACCAATCCTAACAAAAATCCACCGAGGTATGGATTTATATATTCCTGTTTTTCCTTTTTCATTGTTTGGTTTGTTTAGGTTCATCTTCGAGTTCTTCGTATCCGGTAAGCATAGCTTTAAGATTTGTAAACACCGTAGTGCCGGTTGTGATAAGGTATAAATGTACAATTACAAATGCTATCATAATAAATGCTCCTAAGGTATGAAGAGCGGCAACAGTCGAAAGTCCTTCCATGTTTATTCCTGCAATATCGCCATTGTGCGGATAGCGATAAAACATATATAATACTCCCGAAATTACCATAAGTGGAATAAACACAACTTTGAGTAAAAAATATACAATTCGTTGCAAAGGATTGAGTTTACTCAATTCTGTTTTGTGTACAGGGTGCGGAGCATTTTTGAACATCCCAAACAGGTAATATTGCACTTGTGCTTTTATGTTTTTGGTAGTAGGAACATATTGTTTCCATTCGCCTGTGCTAAAATGCCAAAATATAGTAAATACTATTAAAATCATGAATGATACAGCAGCAGCATTGTGGTACACTACCGCATGTTCGAATCCAAAAAATTCAAAAGAACCATGAATTTCAAATCCGGTAAATGCAAGAAAAAGCACTAAAAATGCTTGAGTCCAGTGCCAAAACCGTTCGTAGGCTTTATATATGTATACTTTTCGTTTCATTATTGTTCTATGGTTTTAGATTCTGTTTGTTGTCGTTTGTGAGCTCGTATACGGAGTGACGCATGTATAGCAATTCCTATGAATGAGAGAATAATAGAGAGCATACCGAATAATTCCACCCCGGCATGTTGGTCGCGTCCCGGTAAATAAAAATCGTTGAGGTTTGCTAGTCGCCCATTTGTTGAATGACATTCTTTGCACGAAAGCGATTGTTCTTTGGGGGCAACTTGGTGATTGAGAGGCCAGAAACTTTCGGTTTGTACAAATGTATATGTACCGCTATAAGGTTGACCAATATATTTCATGCCGGCAGCACTGGCAGCATCAAAGTCGAAATCTTTCCACAATGCACCTTTGCCTTTTTCTTTGTCAAATAATTTTGGTTGAATCATACGTCCGTTTACCGGGTCAAACAATTGATTCGCACGGTGAACTTTTACCGGAACAATTTGGGCAGCGGGGTCATTGTATGAGCCGCGTAATGTGTTCATGGCAATTGGTTTTGTTGTGTCTACTTTGTCGCCAAACATATAGTGGTCGGCAGTGCCGTTAAACCATACATATTCAGGTTTTACATCTTTGCCCCAAGTAAATGTCCCTTTTTCCGATAAATACGTGTGGTTTCCCAACGAATCTTCTTCGTGATATGGTTCGCCATTTTTCAACTTACATGCAGTACTCCAGTCCCACGTCATTTTGGTAGCATTTGCTTTGGCATAGGTAGGAATATGACAGGTTTGACAAGCAACCTTAACCGTATGTTCGTTTATAATACTCAACTCGTGCGGAGTATTTCCATGGCATTGGGTACAACTGAGTCTATTCGTGTTGGTAGACGATACCGAGTACATTTTTCCGGAAATTACATGTTTTTCGGTTGTATGACAATCTACACATTCCATGTTTATACCTGTTTTTGCCATATGCACATCAACATCGCGACTGCAATTGAGTTGAGCATCTTCTAAGTCGCCATGTTTTACATTGTTGCCACCGCCACCATAGAAGTGACAGTATCCGCAATTGGCTTTTAATGGTTTGCCTACTTGAGTTGCTACTTTATTCAAATTTACGCTTGGGTCCGGATTACCAGCTCCACCCGATTGTTTGAAGTATTCGCCTGTATTGTCGTGGCATACCATACAATCTATATTGTGTTGATTATGAAAATCAAAGGTAGAATCGGCCCAACCAAATCCAGCATGACAGCGATTACATGATTGTTCGTTACCACCTATACCAATACAAAAATTGTTGAGAATATTCTTTTTCCCTAGATTTGTAAGCCCACGACCTTCAATATATTCCTCGTTTTGCCACTTCCAATGCCGTGTATTCATAACCTCTTTACCTCGTTCGGTATGACACGATAAACATGCCGCGGTAACTTCTTGCGGTGAATTGAACTTTTTTTGTAATATTTCAAATTTCGTATGATCTACCGAAGGCGTATGTGGTTTTGAATAACTTTCTTGTAACAATTGTAAAGCGTCTACTTGTTTCTGATGCTTGGTAAAATAGATGATACCCGACACAAGAATAGCATTTATTATAATGAGAATAATAAAAATTTTTTTCATAAAGAAATAGTAAGTATACTGTAAAAATACATGTTTGCACGTCTTTTTATTGTAACTTTTATCACACATAGAAATTTTTTTAAATTTTTTTCATTTATTTTGAACATATGTTCAAAACATGTTGTATATTTGTAAAAAAAATAGAGTTGTATGGTGCGTCCAAAACAAAAACGATATGTGTGTAAGCCTCCCGTAATGGAGGGGTTTAAGCCATTTGGGATTCCTATGATACAGTTAGAGCCTCTGGTTTTGTTGTACGAAGAGTATGAGTCAATTCGATTGGCAGATTATGAAGGAATGAATCAAGTAGATGCTGCCGAAAAAATGAATGTGTCTCGTCCTACGTTTACGCGAATTTATGAATCGGCACGGAGAACCATAGCTAAAGCATTTGTGGAAGGTACGGCAATTTTTATAGAGGGAGGAAATTATCAGACCGATGATTTCTGGTATCGATGCAATACGTGTATGAAAGTATCGGTAAGTCCTGAAAGTATAAGGAAATGTGGATATTGCGATAGCGAAGAATTGAGAATTTTAAATGCAGAAAAAGGAGGGCAGTATGGAATGTAGCGAACAAGGTAATTGTATATGTGTACATTGTAATACGGTAGTGCCGCATACGAAAGGAATTCCCTGTAAAGAAGTGGTGTGTAAAACCTGCGGCAAACGAATGTTGCGTGAAGGCGGGTATCACCATCAGTTATATGTGCAAAAACAGAAAGAAAAAAATAAATAATTATTAAAAATATAACACATGAAAATAGCAGTTCCAACAAGAAATAACAAAGTCGATGATCATTTTGGTCATTGCGAATCGTATAGTATTTTTTCGATAGAAGCCAATACTATACAAAGTGTAGAAATGTTTCCCGCTCCCGAAGGTTGTGGATGCAAAAGTGATATTGCAGAAGTGTTGCAAAAAAAAGGTGTTACGGTGTTGCTTGCCGGTAATATGGGGGCAGGAGCTTTGAATGTGTTGCAAAATGAAGGTATTACGGTATTGCGAGGAAATTCGGGTGATGTGCGTATGGTTGTAGAGGATTTTTTGCAAGGCAAACTTATCGATTCCGGTGTTGGATGCTCAAGTCACGAAGCTCATCATGGGCAAGGTGGTGATGGTCATGTATGTAATCATGGTCATGAAAGCACTTCGTTTTCAATAGATGTATAATAATTTTAAAACAAAGCTATATGAAAATTGCAATTACTTCTACAGGAAAAACAGTAGATTCTATGGTAGACCCTAGATTTGGAAGATGTTCGTATTTTGCTGTATATGATACAGAAACAATGCATTTAGAATTCGTTGAAAATACCAATAAAGATGCTTCGGGTGGTGCCGGGCCTGCAACAGTGCAATTAATTGCTCAATACGGAGTTTCTTCAATTATTTCGGGTGAGTTTGGAGGTAAAGTTAAACCTATTTTACAAGATTTAGGAATTCAAATGATTACCGAAGATAATGAACAAAGCACAATTCAAGACATACTAACTAAAAAAATATAATTATGGCACGTTTAAATGGAATGGGACCAGAAAATAAAGGTTCAAGAACCGGAAGAGGTTTGGGAAATTGTAATTCTCAAGTAGATGCAGAACAATATGGTAAAGGTATGGGTATGCGTCGAAAACAAGGTTGTGGGCAAGGTTTAGGTCGTAGATTGCAAAGTGGTAAATAATACATGACTATGGTTTCTGATTATCGTTGTTTTTTTTGTTTTACTAAATCATACGAAAATTTACTACACAGACTTGAAATTCCGGTAGATACAAAGAATACAATTACCTGCGAAATGGCAAAATTGTATACGCAACAATTTGAAGAATTTCATGCACCTACTTATTCGCGAGCATTACGTGAAATGTTGTATACGCATATAGGTAAACAAGATATGTATATACAACAAAAGAAAGATAGTAATGCATTAGCTTTGTCGTTGTACAATACATATAAACAACAGGTGTTGCATTCCGATACCCCCTTTGATACAGCTGTTCGTTTGGCTGTAGCTGGTAATATTGTGGATTTTGGAATTTCACATTCTTTTGATTTGGAGCTTACGATTCAACATGTATTACAAACACCATTTGCATTAGATTGTGTTAAAGAATTATACGACGATATTGCAAAAGCTCAAACAGTATTGTATTTAGGTGATAATTCGGGTGAAATAGTTTTTGATAAAATTCTTATAGAAACTATGATGCATAATACGGTGTTCTTTGCTGTACGTGGTGCTCCGGTATTAAATGATGTTACTATAGATGATGCAATGTTAGTAGGAATGGATACTGTATCCGATGTTATATCGAATGGATACGATGCACCTTCAACTGTATTGGAATATGCTTCAGATGAATTTAAAGAAATCTTTAACAAGGCTGATGTTATTATTTCTAAAGGTCAAGGTAATTTAGAAGGATTATATTCGCTTGAGCAAAAGAATATTTATTTTTTGCTTATGGTTAAGTGCGATGTAGTTGCCGAATTATTGGGGGTTAAAAAAGGAGATTTTGTGGTAACTAAACATAACTAATATGAAAATAGCAATAGCAAGTGGTAAAGGAGGAACTGGTAAAACATTTGTTTCTACAAATTTATTTTATTCTGCATTATCACAAGGAGTAACAGTATGTATAGCCGATTGTGATGCCGAAGAACCAAATGTTTCTCAATGTATATCAAGCAATATAGTAGCACAAGATTCTATACACTCAATGATTCCAATTATTAATACGAATAATTGCGTGTATTGTGGTTTGTGTGCAGAATATTGTAATTATAATGCTATTGTGTGTTTGCCGCAACAATCCTATATTCACCTGGTAGAAGCTTTGTGTCATAGTTGTGGTGCATGTTTATATGCATGTAAATATAATGCTATACAAGAAAGTTCGAAATTATTGGGCACAATATCCACAAGTAAAGTGAATAATGCTGATGTTATTGAGGGGAGGACTGAAGTTGGAGTTTTTTCTCCGGTTCCAATAATTAAAAAAACTATTGCAAAAACAGATTCGTACGCCTTGTCATTATTAGATTCTCCTCCGGGAATTTCTTGTCCGTTTATTGCAACTGTGAGTAATGCCGATGCCGTGTTGTTGGTAACAGAACCTACACCATTTGGCTTGCACGATTTACAATTGTCGGTAGAAACTTTACGCGAAATTTCCAAACCGTTTAAAGTTATTATAAACAAATCGGGATTGGGCAATCAAGATGTATACAATTGGTTACAACAAGAACATATTGAATGTATTGCACAGATTCCTTTTGATACAAACATTGCCAAGATATATTCCCAAGGTAAGATATTAGTTCAAGAAAGTGAAGAATATAAAGAATTGTTTGCTTCTATAGTTACAAACATTATGAATCCCGATATATGGAAATAGCAGTATTAAGTGGAAAAGGAGGAACCGGTAAAACATCTATTACAGCAAGTTTTGCTTCGTTACTTCCAAAGTTAGTTTTAGTAGATTGTGATGTTGATGCAGCTAATTTACATATTGTAATGCGACCCAATACACTACAAGAATCTATTTATGTATCGGGGCACACGGCTACTATAGATTATAGTATATGTACTCATTGTGGTGTGTGTGTCGATTATTGTAGATTTGAAGCTATATTTAATAATAATGGAACAATTACAATAGATGAAATTGCATGCGATGGATGCAAATTGTGTTCGCGAGTATGTCCACAACAGGCTATACACATGATACAAAATGATAAAAGTCGTTGGTATGTTTCACAAATTTCACATGGTGCAATGGTGCATGCACGGTTAGCTCCTGGCGAAGAAAATTCGGGTAAACTGGTACAAAAAATTAGAGAAGAAGCAAAAAAAATTGCAGATCAAGAATCAGTACAAATCATTCTTTTAGATGGACCTCCCGGAACAGGATGTCCTGTAATTTCTACACTTACGGGTGTGGATATAGTTGTTTGCGTAACCGAACCATCGCGTTCTGCGTTTCACGATTTACAAAGACTTGTAGAATTAGTGCAACAATTCGATATACCAATGTATGTTATAATAAATAAATTTAATATTTATGCAGAATTAACAGAAACAATTTGCCAATGGTGCAAACAACAACAAATTCCTATTATAGCAAAAATACCTTTTGATACACAAATAGTTGAATCTATGATTGCATGTACAAGTATTGTTGATTATGCACCCGACTCAATTACTTCTATAGAAATAAAACAAGCAATACATACAATTTTAAAACAACATGGAATTACATATTGATACAGAAACTCGAATTAAGCATATAATTGTTGTAGCTTCGGGTAAAGGTGGCGTTGGTAAAAGTACTGTAGCTGCCGGATTAGCATTAGCGCTTGAACAACAAGGCAACAAGGTTGGGTTGTTAGATGCCGATATTTACGGACCTTCTATTCCAACATTGTTTTATACTCATAATGCAAAACCCGAAGTGTTTGAAAAATCAGGTAAACAAGTTATGGAACCAATCATTCGTCATGGAATACGTATGATATCTATAGGAATGTTTGTAGATAAAAATAAATCAATTCTTTGGCGTGGTCCTATGCTCTCTAATGTATTAAAACAATTTATTTCTGATACTAATTGGGGCCAATTGGATTATTTAATAATAGATACACCTCCAGGTACAGGTGATGTGCATCTAACTATTTTTCAGCAATGTAAAGTAAGTGGGGTAGTTGTAGTTACAACTCCGCAAAAAATGGCACTTGCCGATGTGCAACGGGTAATAGATATGTGTACAAACGAAAAGTTGAAAGTGCCGATTTTGGGAATAATTGAAAATTTTTCGTGGTTTAGTCCTCAAAATCATAGCGACGAAAAATATTTTATTTTTGGTGAAGGTGGTGGAGTAAAATTGGCAGAATCATCTAATCTGCCATTACTCCAACAAATTCCAATAGTAGAAACTACTATGAAATATTGTGATGAAGGTGAAGTGCAAAAAATATTTGATTCGCCAATTATTCGAGATGCATTTATGTCAGTAGCAAAAAAAATTACTCAATATGTTAGAACATACTTACACGTTTAGGGTTCAGTATCCCGATACCGATAAAATGGGTACCATGCATCATTCACAGTATGCAAAATATTATGAAACAGCTCGTTGGGAATTGTTTAGAAATTTAGGCTTGTCGTACCAAGCAATTGAAGATGCAGGATATTTGTTGCCGGTAATACAAATGACTACAAGGTTTATTAAAACTACCGAATACGATGCGGTATTAACAATTCATACCAAAATTAAAGCAATGCGTGGTCCACGATTGTGGTTTGAATATGTAATGTATAATGAACATAAAGAACGTATAAATACTGCCGAAATAGAATTGGCATTTGTGTGTAAAGATACGTGGAAGCCTTGTTGCATGCCAAAATTTGTTGAAGAGGTGCTTACTGCTCATATTCACGAAAATAATGTATATTTGTAAGTAAATGAGCAAAAATAAACAATATTATATCGATAGAGCCTTAGATTATTTCAATCAAGGCTATGCATGTTCGCAAGCAGTTGTATTGGCGTATGCTCCTAAATATTCATTAGATGAAACGGCCGCTAAACTCATAGCCTCAACGTTTGGTGGAGGAATGGGCCGGTTACGCGAAAAATGTGGTGCAATTACCGGTGGTTTTATGGTTCTTGGTCTTGCATACGGTAATACCAATCCTACCGATATGGATACTAAACTTAATTCGTATCGTAAAGTTCGTGAATTAAACAAAAAAATGCTTGCAAAACATGAAACTACCATGTGTGGCGAATTACTACAGAAACACGTAAGCAAAGAAGAAGTTGCAGAACGAAAGCATCATAAAATAATTTGTACAACTATGGTTGCCGATGTTGCTGCTGAGGTTTGGGAACTGATTCACTCTGAAAATAAATAATATACTATGTGGTGGGTATTTGCATTATTATCTGCTTTGTTTGCTGCACTTACGGCAATTTTGGCGAAAGTAGGTATTAAGGGAATCAATTCAGATTTAGCTACTGCTATTCGCACCGTGTTTATTCTTATAATTGCGTGGGGAATTGTATTTTTTCGTAAAGAACTTACGGGAGTTGCTCAGCTTACAAAAAGTAACCTTATTTTTCTTGGATTGTCGGGAATTGCAACCGGATTGTCGTGGATATTTTATTTCAAAGCTTTGCAAGTAGGCAATGTATCGCAAGTAGCACCTGTCGATAAATTGAGCGTGGTGTTTGCACTTATTTTATCTATGATTTTTTTGAACGAAGTTATTACGTGGAAAATTGCTGTTGGCTCTGCTTTGATAGTAATTGGAGCAATTGTTATAATTTTATAAAACTATTGATATGAAGATAACAACACTTGTTGAAAATTTGGTATACACTTCTGGTTTAAAAGCGGAACATGGATTGTCAATGCATATTCAAACGCCACAAGTTTCTATTTTGTTCGATACCGGTCAATCTGATATGTTTCTCCACAATGCTCAAAAACTTGCTATAGATATAGCATCTGTCGATTATCTTATTCTCTCTCATGGACATTACGACCATACCGGAGGATTATATCACTTTTTACAACACAATTCTAAAGCTCTAGTATATTGTAAACGCGATGTGTTCAATACAAAATTGCACACTGATGGAAGGAATATAGGTACACCATATATAGCAGAAATGTTAGACACCAGAATTCGATATGTGGATACTGTTATAGAAATTATTCCACATGTTTTTTTGTGCCCCGAAATTATAATTCACAATACTATAGATACGCATTTCAAAGGATTGCAGGTACAGATTGCTAATGAGGTGTATGAAGATTCATTTACCGATGAATTATTTGTAGTTGTAGACCAAGCTCATACTATTTCAATACTTACAGCATGTAGCCATAGGGGTATTACTAATATTTGTAAAACAGCCGTTGACAAGTTTGGCAAATCAATTCAAACAATAATTGGAGGTTTTCATACCAAAGATGCCAGCGAATTACAGTATTCGTTTATTAAAAATTATTGTAATGAATATCCGGTAGAAAAAATTGCAGTATGTCATTGTACCGGAGTCGACCAGTTTGCTCGTATGGCCTTTGATATTGACTCTCATGTAGTGTATAATCATACGGGAAAGAAGTTTGATATAATTATATAATTGAAATATAAATTTTTACATCATATACCAATGAAACATGTTTTAGTTCTAGGTGGTGGATTTGCAGGTGTAGAAGCCGCAATAGCATTGCAAAAATCGGGAGTATGCTCTGTTACTCTTGTATCCGACAGAGAATATTTATTTGTATATCCAATTTCAATTTGGATACCAACTCATGGTATTGATTTTAATCAGGTTCAAGTTTCGTTATATGATATTCAAAAGAAACATGGATTTAATCTTATTATCGATACTGTTCAAAAAATTGAAAGTAACAATTCTACCGTGTATTGTAGTAAACAGATACTTACGTACGATTTTGTAATACTAGCTCTTGGTGCCAACAAAATGAAACATAGTGGTATTGAACATACGTATTCAATTTGTGGAAAACCAGAGGTTTCACTTGAATTAAGAAATGCTTTAGATACTCTTGTCAAACAAAACAAGGGGAAAATTGCTATAGGTTTTGGCGGAAACCCTAAAGATACGTCTGCAGTTCGAGGTGGTCCTGCATTTGAATTTGCATTTAATGTTCATCAGTATTTAAAAAGCAAAAGAATTCGTAATAATTTTGAAATCCATATGTTTGCACCTATGGCAGAACCGGGTGCAAGAATGGGTAAAAAAGCTATGTCGATGGTAAACACTATGTTGTCGAATGTAGGCATATCGAAACATTTTGGAAAAAAAATCATACAATTTGAACCATCAAACATAGTATTTGAAGATAATTCAAAATTGAATGCAGATCTTATTATGTTTATACCCGCATCGGCAGGGCATGAAGTTTTGCAACAATCAGATTTGCCGCTCAACGAAGCAGGATTTGCAATAATAGACGACACGTGCAAAGTTAAATCTACATCGAATGTGTATGCTATAGGTGATTCTGCAGCAATTCAAGGGTATGACTGGATAGCAAAACAAGGACATTTAGCCGAATTAATGGGGAAACATGCTGCCTTCAATATTATTCAAACAATCAAAGGAACCAATAAACGAAAGGGATATCATTCACATTTAAACATACTTTGTGTTATGGATATTGGTAACGGTGCTGCATTTATATTCAGAAATCACAAACGAGCATTTGTAATACCTATGCCTATTGTTGGGCATTGGCTCAAACAGTTATGGGGAGTGTATACTAAAAAAACTAAATTAGGAACATTGCCACGTATTCCCGGAATGTAATAGTATCGTATTTTTCTATTGAAAATTAAGAATTTATTTCAATTCGCTTGAGTCAGTAAAGCTCCAAAAGCAAATTTTTCAGTGGATAAAGTGGTTGTAATTACAAATAACACAATACCCAATAGGTAGCATATCCTATAATTTCTCGAATAAGAACACGTATGTTTTCCAAAGCTTGCATATCGGGTAGTAGGCAATGGTCGAATGCGAATTTTCTGTTACCGCTTAAGCAATCGGTAGAATAAGGATAACACTGTATTCCTGCTTTTGTAAATGTTGCATAAGCTCGCGGCATGTGTATGGCCGATGTTATGAGTATACAGCTAACAGTTTCTTGCGAAAGTATGTGTGCTGTATTTTGTGCATTTTCATAAGTGTTTTTTGATGTGTTTTCAATTCGAATATCTTGAAGTGGAATTCCTAATTGTATTAAAAAATCGCGTGTGGTTTCACTTTCAGTATATCCTTCGGGAAATAATTTTGCTTCGCCACCAGAAATAAGGATTTTTTTTATTTTTCCTTGCTTATACAACAACAAGGTTTGCCATAATCTGTCGCCTGCTTTATTAAAATGTAATCTGTCGTATTGTACGTCGTACGTATTGAATCCTCCAAGCACAATACCATAATCGTATACTTGCGTGAGTGAATCTATATGAGTTGGTGGTGTTTCGTAAGCCCGAATACATTCATCTACAATACATGAATTGGAGCAAATATAAAGGATTATGAGAGTAATACCAATAATTTTTTTTCGTTTGTGCGCTTGTTTTGTAAAAAATGCCCATGTAAGTGCTGCTACAAGCCACACTATTGGTGTAATTGCAAAATATAGAATCTTTGAAATAATAAAAAACATGTGAGTATTTTTTACAAATATACTATAAACCCGAATTAATCAATAGAAGACTTTGAAAAAGTTAATCTATTGAATCTATGAGGATAATCCTTCTGATTTATTTCGAAAATTTTGTTTGAAATATTTGTAAAAAACTGAACCGAACGAAGTGAGCTCAATGAACAAAGTGAATTAAATACAAAATAATATTTGATTTTGCAATTTCTATTATAGATTTTTGAATAAAGATAGAAACCATATTCATATACTAACTTCGAATTTTATGTATATTTGCATTGTTATGGCTCCAAAAATTGAGGAAAATATACGAATCGACAAATGGTTGTGGGCAGTGCGGTTATATAAAACTCGCAGTTTGGCTACGAATGCTTGTAAAAATAATCAAATATATATTGATTCTATTGGGGTAAAACCTTCGAGAGTTCTTAAAATAGGAGATGTTGTACAAGTTAAACGTCCGCCTATAATGCGTTCGTACAGAGTGTTAGGTTTGTTGGCTCAACGTGAATCGGCAAAGGTGGTGGTAGACTTTATTGAAGATATTACACCTTCAGAGGAATTGCAAAAGTTAGAAATGCTTAAATATGTAAAACCAGTATTTCGCGAGCGTGGACTTGGTCGTCCAACTAAAAAAGACCGGAGAAGTATGGAGGATTTTGGATATTTATAGATAGTGTAAGGTATGATTATAGCAAAGCAAAAAAGAAAAGAAAATATTGCCGAATATATTCTATATATGTGGCAACTCGAAGATGTGTTGCGTGCGTATTCGTTTGATATAGAAAAACTTGTATCGCAGTTTTCGTATCCGCAGCATGTGTTGTCTGATATTACTCAGTGGTACCAAGAATTGGCTCATGCTATGAAAAACGAAGGAATTGAAACTTCTGGGCATTTGATGCAACTTAAAGAATTAGTGCAAGATCTTTCAACATTAAATATTAAATTATTACAAAAAAAGGACGAAAAAGAGTATTACGAATTGTTTAGTGATGCATTGCCTTTTATTTCCGATATTATAAATAAGTCCGATAATGCTGTTAAAAACGAGATAGATGCTTGTTTTACCGGTTTATACGGGTATATGTTGTTGAAATTGCAACAAAAACAAATTTCGGACGAAACGCAGGCTGCTATGCAAACTTTTAGTAAATTGCTTGCTCGTTTGTCAGCTAAATATCATGCATACGAAAAAGGTGAACTCGATATAGATTAAAAAAACTGATACTATGGTACTTATTGCCCCATCATTACTATCTGCCGATTTTTCGAATCTTCGTGCCGATATAGAATTTATAAATCAAAGTAACGCCGACTGGTTTCACCTCGATATTATGGATGGTGTGTTTGTACCAAATATTTCGTTTGGGTTGCCTGTGGTAAAGGCAGTACAAAAATATGCAACAAAACCACTCGATGTACATCTTATGATTACCAATCCCGATGCGTATATTTCGCAATTTAGAGATGCCGGAGCCGATTGGCTAACAGTGCATTACGAAGCGTGCACACATTTGCATCGTACGGTTCAATCTATTCATCAGGCGGGAATAAAAGCCGGTGTTTCTATTAATCCGCATACTCCGGTGTCGGTATTGGAACATATTATTTGTGATGTGGATTTAATACTTATTATGTCTGTAAATCCCGGATTTGGCGGGCAATCCTTTATTCCCGAATCATTACAAAAAATTAAAGAATTGCAAGCTCTTATAAAACGTAAACATTCTAAAGCACTTATAGAGGTTGATGGTGGTATAGATACTTCAAATGCTGCACAGGTAATCGCACATGGTGCCCAGGTGCTGGTAGCAGGCAATGCGATTTTTTCGGCTACAGACAGAAATTTTGTAATAAATTCGATAAAAAACAATTGCTAAACCTCTATTGGTTTGAATTATATGTTTTTATATCTGCTAACATAGTATATAATTCTTGTCGTTGTATTGGTTTGCAAATATAATTTACAAATCCAGCTTTTAGTGCTTTATTTTTCTCGTCACTTCCGGCAAATGCTGTTTGAGCTATAATTTTTTGTTGCGGGTTTTGAGCTAAAATTTCGGCAGCAGCTTCGTATCCTGTAATGTCTGGTAAGCGAATATCCATAAGTATTACATCAAAAATTTTGTCGCTTGCTATATAAATAGCTTTTTTACCATACGATACAGTGTCAACATAACATTTCCATTGGTTGAGCAATGCATCTAAATATTGTGCATTAAATTCGTCGTCTTCTACTATTAATACACGCAATCCTAATTTAGCTTGTGATGTATATATGTGCGAAAGTGAGTTCTCTGTGTCATCTATCGAAGGTATTTCGAACGGATAGGTAAAATAAAATGTAGTTCCTTTTCCAAGTTCTGATGTCAAACGAATATCGCCGCCTACTAAATTCAATAAGCCTTTGATTATAGGTAATCCTAATCCGGTGCCGTTAAATATACCCGAAGTGTCGGTGCTTGCTTGAACAAATCGTTTGAAGATTCGAGTTTGGTCTTCGTTGCTTATGCCCATTCCGGTATCGGCTACATACATAAACAATATAGAATTATCTTGTATTTCGCAACCTAATTCAATATATCCGCTATGGGTAAATTTAAATGCATTGGTTATAAGGTTTATTAATATTTGTTTTAATTTAATTTGATCTAAAATAGCAGTTGTGTTCAATATGTTTGAATCTATGTGTATTATAAAATCAATATGTTCTTTTTTTATTCGAACTCTATATTCATTAAAAAACAATTCTACTTCTTGAATTATACTGCGTAAGGAGCATGTTTCGTTGTGCAACGACAGTTGTCCCGATTCTATCTTTGCAATATCAAGTATATCGTTTATTATTTCAAGCAAATCGGCACTCCGCTGACGAATAATCGATGAATATTTTCCTGACTTGTCCCCATAAATTTTAGTGCGGAGCTAACTATCACAAAATCAACAATATTTTCAAAAAAAACATTAAATTTACCGCACTAAGGCTAAATTTATATGAAAATAAGAGTTGTCAAAACAGGCTCAAATGCTAATGCAGTACAAGTTGTACGTTATCAAAATAATAAGAGAATAGTTTTACAGCATATTGGTTCTGCACATTCAGAAGAATCTTTACACGATTTAAAATTATTAGCAGAAGAATGGATTAAAGATAGCACTAAACAACTTTCGATTTTTCCAGAAGAAATCCCCAATAAACTGTTAAATCTGAATTACAGCTCATTTATAGGCGTAAAGTATCGTTATTTTCATCAACAGATACAAGCAATTCAAACGGTAATAAAATTTGCTGAATTACCCGATTTAATAAATGATTTGGTTGCAATACGGATATTTGAACCTGCGTCAAAATTACGTTCCCTTGAGCTTTTAGAACTTTTTTTCGGCATTAGTCATAGCAGAAAACAATATTATAAAATTGCACCCAATTGTCTAAATTTAAAAGAAATAGTAGAACAAAAGGTGATTGATTTTGCGGGAATTGAATATTCATTCAAATTTGATTTGTTATTTTATGATGTGACAACACTCTATTTTGAGACTTTTGAAGAAGATGAGTTGCGTAAAAACGGCTTTTCAAAAGACAATAAATCTCAGCAACCTCAAATACTTATAGCGTTAATTGTTAGTAAAGAAGGCTTTCCAATTGCTTACGAAGTATTTTCAGGTAATACATTTGAGGGACATACAATTATACCAGTTATCAAAGAATTTATTATAAAAAACAAAGTACAAGATTTTACCGTAGTGGCAGATGCAGCCATGATTAGTTCAGAGAATATACTTCAATTAGCTCAAAACAATATTAATTTTATTGTTGGAGCAAGACTTGGAAATGTATCGTCAACACTTCTTGAAACAATCGATAAAAGTATATCGCGTGAAGATGGTAAGAGTATACGGCTAAAAACTGATAAAGGCTATTTGATTTGTAGTTTTTCCTCTCTTAGATATCGTAAGGATAAATATGAAATGGAAAAGCAAATCGAAAGAGCAAAACAAGTTATTGCAATGCCTTCTAAAAGTAAAAAATTAAAGTTTACTCAAATTAACGGTCAAAAAATTGAACTCAATGATGCTTTGATTGAAAAAACGATAAAACTACTTGGAATTAAAGGGTATTATACCAATTTAGATGAATCAATTGCTGATAATAAAACTATCATAGAAAGGTATCATGAATTATATAAAATTGAACAAGCATTCAGAATATCAAAGAATGATTTACAAACTCGACCAATCTTTCATTACAAAGAACAACCTATAAAATTACATATACTAATCTGCTTTATGGCTCTTGTTATCTCAAAACATATAGAACTAAAAACAGGAATATCAATTAGAAAATTTATAGATGAATCAAAAAAGGTTATTGATGGTGAAATTTTAAACCAAATTACCCAGAAAATTATTACTATAAAAGGTCATCCAACTCAAAAAATAAACGAAATTATTTCAAAATTAAATTTACCGCACTAAAAGGGACAAGTCAGGAAAAATATGCAGGTAAAAAAATCAAAAACATATACATAACCAAGCCGGGGATTTTATATGCTTCTATGATGGGCTACGCTCACGTTCAACGCTTTTTAGATTCGGGTGGTAAAAAAAATTATTATGCCGGAAGTGGCAAAAGCATTGGTGCTCGCTTACAAAAATATCAACATACAGAGTTTAATTGATAGATTGTTTGAGTTTTTGGGGTTGACAGGTACAATATTTTAACCACAACGTGTTGCCTAAGCGGAAAACAAAAAATTCGAAATATAGCTCCGGAGGAGTTACATTATGGTAGTATATGTATAGTTGGAAAATTCAATAGCTCCGATGGAGCGATATTACATGTAAATATATAGGTATAATAATGTCGCCTCTCCGAGGCTATTTGATTTAATGTGTTTTTGGCTGAAAGCAATTTATCCGAAAAAATCTGTGGATAAAAATAAATTTTTAATTATACAACCCCATTTTAATTGCTGTAACCGCCGCTTCTACACCTTTATTGCCATGTTTTCCTCCGGCACGTTCTTGTGCTTGTTCAAGAGAATTCACGGTTAATACTCCAAAAATAAAAGGTAAATCAAATGAAAGATTCAATTCAGAAATACCATATGTAACACCTTGACAGATATAATCAAAATGTGGCGTATCGCCTTGAATTACAGTACCTATCGCTATTATAGCATCAACATCGTAATTTTCTGCCATTACTTTGCAACCATAGGTTAATTCAAACGCACCAGGCACATAGTTTACAAATATGTTTGCTTTGTCTACACCATGATGCAATAACGTTTCTATAGCTCCCTGCAATAATTGATTATTTATTTCAATATTCCATTCGGCAACAACAATACCTATAGATAATCCAGATGCATCGGGAATTGAAGTAAAATCGTAGTCCGATAAATTTTTAAGAGAAGTCGCCATTATTTAAAACTTACGCGTGTAATATATTTATCAATAGAGCTTGCCTCATTTGAAGTTGGATATTCATCTTTGATTTTTGTATATACTTCAAGAGCTTTATCTTTTTTACCCATTTTTTCGTACACCATTCCTGCTTTCATTAAAAAAAGTGGACTCGATAATTCATGACTACTCATTTCAGCAGCTTCTAAATAAAACGCTACTGCTTTATCTAAATTACCAAGTTCTGTATAGGCATCACCTATTGCACTTTTAGCTAAAGGCATAATTACAGGGTCTTGCACTTCGAAATCTTCTAAATATGAAATAGCATTTTCGTATTCGCCTAATTTTATACAACAAAATCCGGCATATGCTTTCGCCAAATTTCCTGCTTTTGTACTTCCATATTCATCTACTATTTCAGAAAATCCCATTACCGACTCATTACCATATAAAGCAATATTAAATGAATCTTTTGCAAATGCATTTTGTGCTTGCCATATTACATTCTGAACTTCAGTTTCGCGAGGAGTAATTACAAAATTTCTGTATGCAATAAATCCTGCAACTACTATCAAAACTGCACCAACAATATACGTTAGTTTTTTTTGATTTTGCTCAATATATAATTCTGCTCTACCAAGTGTAGATTCAATTTTTTCTAATTTTTGAGGTTCGTTTGTTTCGTTAGTATGTGCCATTGTTTGTAATTAATAAACGTATACTTATTTTTTTAAAGCACAAAAATAGTATTTCTTTTTGTATTTAAAACATGTATTGATAATTTTTAATCATTGTTTTCTGATAAAAAAATTAAAACCTTATTACAATATACTAATTTTTACATCCTACGTGGTACGTTGTAATTCAAGGTTGGATTATATTTTACCAATATGTAATACCTAACGGTAGTATCCCTTAGGAATAAATATCGGAAGAAAGTTTTTTTTCACCCTATTACTATGTGCCTCGGAGAAGTATACCATTTTATCCCAAATTCCGTTTTTTTCGTCTGATATATTTTGTAAATACCAATACTATAGATGCTGTCAAAATAAGCCCAACAGGAATACCTATATTCATTGACAGTGCAAGTCCTTCGGGTGCTACAAGAATATAAACACAGCACACCGCCGTCATTCCTATTGCGGGGAGCAAAGTTATCCAATATGGTTTGGCATGTTGAATAAGATACGATGTAATTGCCCACAACACGATTGCAGCTAAGGTTTGATTAGCCCATGCCATATACCGCCAAATAATTGAAAAATCTAATTGCGATAATAAAAAACCTATACCAAATAGTGGTAAACTAATAAGTATTCGTTGCGATATTTTTTGCGGAATCGAAAACATATCGGCAATAATTAATCGTGCACTTCTAAAGGCTGTATCGCCTGATGTAATAGGGGCAAACACTACACCCAACAACACCAACACTGCTCCCAATTTACCGAGCATTGTACGTGAAATTGTATCGACAACCCAAGCTGCATTTCCTCCATGTTCATTCATTACATCTTGTAATTGCGATACACCACCAAAAAAACTCATTCCAATAGCAGCCCAAATAAGTGCTACAATTCCTTCTATAATCATTGCTCCATAAAACACTCTTCTGCCTTCGGTTTCATTCTTAATACAACGAGCCATTAAAGGCGATTGCGTTGCATGAAATCCCGATATTGCTCCACATGCAACAGTTACAAAAAGCATTGGAAAAATTGGAAATGCATCGGGATTTGAATGCATGTTTTTAAAACTTGCTATATTCAATTCCGGTATTGGCATAGAATAATAAATAATGCCGCCAAAAATTGCAAGTGCCATAAAAATCAAAAGGGCACCAAATAGTGGATATATTTTGCCAATGATAGTATTTATTGGTAAAACAGTTGCTAATATATAATACACAAATATTACTGCAACCCATACATTCATAGAAATGGCACCCTGAGAAATTCCATAAAGTATTTTCGCCGGTCCTACAATAAATACAGCACCTACTACAATCATAAGAAACACAGTAAACACTCTCATTCCTTGTTTTACCCCCTGCCCTAAATATGCACCAATTATTTCCGGAATACTTTTACCTTGTTCACGCAATGATATCATTCCCGAAAAATAATCGTGCACGGCTCCGGCAAATACACATCCCAACACAATCCAAATAAATGAAACCGGTCCCCACATAGCTCCTGCTATAGCTCCGAAAATAGGACCTAACCCGGCAATATTTAAAAATTGAATTAATAAGGTTTTAGCCCAATGCATTGGCACATAGTCTACACCATCTTGTTGGGTATATGCAGGTGTTGGGGTATCTTTAGAAACGCCAAATACCTTTTGTATATATCTGGAATATACAACATATCCGGCAACTAATATCAACAAACAAATACTAAAGGTTATCATTGTTGAAAATCATATTTGATAGGTAATACAAAAATTGAGTTTGTAAATTCTCCATCTTCTTGCCCGGGTTTAAAATTTCCTAATAATTTACATACTCGTAATGCTTCAGTATCAAGGAGCGGATGAACAGATTTTTGTATTTCGTATTTGGTAATTTCTCCTTTTTTATTAATAAACAGTCGCACAATTACCGTTCCTTCTATTCCCATTTGTTTTGCCTCATCGGGATATAACGTATTGATATAAATAAATTTATACAAATTTTTTAACCCATGCGGATATTCAGGAGCAACCAAAAAAGGCACATATTTTATTTCACTTCCGTTTAATCCATAACATACACCCGAGAGTAAAATATTGTATTTATACACATCTTTTCGTTTGAGTTGACCACCTGCATAATAACACAATACTTCTCCATGTAATAAACCACTATCATACCGAGCAATCGATTTTACTTTCCCATTTTCATGATATGTTTTACATTCGCCATGCTTAATTCCCAATACATAATTTGAATACACACATTCCGATAGAATTTGATTTGCATGGTTAGTTATTAGCAATGAACCTTTATGCAAAACGGTATCGGTATAGCGGAATGTTGCAATATACTTAGAACTTATACTATCGCACGGGTCAAAATAATCATTCATATATTGTTGTGTAATTTTTTGATACTGAGCACTCAGTATTACACCCTGCATCATTACACATACCAATAGAATTACTCGCATCGCTCTTAGATTTTATGAACCAAAATAACAAAAAAAGGGGGAATATAGTATTCTACATTCCCCCTTTTTTTATGTATAAACCTATTTTTTTTGTTATCGTAACAATACTACTGAACCAAATTTAGTTTCAGATCCGTTTGGTTTTTGAACTCCTGGCCATTCGTTACCTCCCATATAATTAGCTTCCATTTTCCAGATATAAGTATCTGATTTTAACATTTCGCCATTATATGTTCCATCCCATTTACCAACGAATATACCGTCTTCAACTTCGTTAGAGTACCACACTAAGTTACCCCAAACATCGTATACCCATACTTCGCATGATTCTACACCATGTGCTACCGGGTGGAAATATCGAACGCCATATGCAGGATTATTTGGTGCAAATGCGGTAGGCATATATATTCCTCCTAACGATTCTATATAAATTTGTTCGGTATAATTAGCTTTACAACCAAAACTATTTTCTACAGTTAATATTGGGAATTTAGGACCTACTACATAGCCTTCTACACGAACAGGTTTCAATCTATCTTCGTATTCTACTATAGAGTCTACCCACGATTCATCATCGGTTTTTCCATAATTCCAAAACATAGTATATGTTACCGGATATTCCACTACAGTACCATCAGCTAATTTATCAATTACATTTTTCTGAGTTGTACTATCAAGGAATTCTACCACATTTGAAGCTCCCGGCATTGTATAACTAAAGTGAGGCACCGGATAATTTGCTACTTTAACTATTAATGTATCAAAGCCTTCGCAACCAGCATAGGTATTTTCGTACACAGCAATTGTATCAACACCTTGTATATCCCAGTCAATGTATCGTACAGCTTCACCATCTTTCGAATAGTTAACTCTATTTCCTGTAACAGACCATACATAATTACTTTGTTTACTTGGAGCTGTTTCTACCATATACATAGTTTCTATAGTATTCACACACACTAACGAATCGCCAATAATATTAGTAACTGCCGCAGGTGCTACTTCAAACACTTTACCTTTAGCTGTATCACTCGGACATTCTAAAACATCAGGAGTTATAATATTTCTATCATATAAATCAAATGTATAGAAACCTGTTGGCAATTCAGTAATACCAAGTTGTGTAAAGTTATATGTTTGACCAAAACTTGTAGGTAAGCCATTTTTGCTTAACCAAACAATATTAGGACTACCAAATGCTTGTAGTGGTTGAATTTCTTCGCCTTGGCAAATAGTATTGAATGCTACAATAGGAGTACGAGCTTTACGGTGTAATGTATATTCTACAGAAATTGTATCACTATAACATGTTATTCCCGAAGCGTCTTGATACAAATAAGTAGCATATACGTTTGTAGTATAATCTGCTTCAACATTTATTGGCAATTTAGTTGCAGGCACTACTGCATGTTGTGAATTATCTTCGATACCTCTACCTGAAAGATATGTTTTACCAACAACCCACACAACTTCTGAATTTGCATTTATTGCAGGAGAGAAACCTCCGGCAGGTATTACCTTATTGGCACCAACTGCACATTCTTCAACGTCACTGCCTATGGTAAAATCAGGTTTAGTAATTACTTTAAGTTTTACCGCTACAGTATCGCTACTACATCCGTTTACAATTCGCACCACATAATAATTTCTATCTGCATTAGAAAATTCGCCTGCTTTTACCTCGTACGAATACCCTGTACCTAGTAAACTTGAAGCCATTGCATCATCATACCATTTATCGTTTATAGTAGCATTTTGAGAACTTACTGCAGGTAAATTTATCGATTGACCTTCACACACAGTTGCATCACGTGGAATAGGATTCGAAGGTGTCGCTTTCACTTGATATGAAGCTTTGGCTTTCGGACCTTCACAACCATTTACTGTTTGTGATGCTGCATAGGTTATAGTCATTGGCGGAACCTGATTTGGTCGAACAGGTGTTAAACTTGTACCATTTTGGATAAACGTAGTTTCGTCTGATTGATACCAATTAATTGTTCCTGTAGGTGCAGGTGTTGCATTAAATGTAGGATCAACCTGATATGCACATATACTCAAAGGTGCAACCACTATAGCAGGAGCCAAAGGTCTTGGTTTTACTTCATACGTTGCAGCTGCTGTTTGACTCTCACAACCATCTACT
>MWCJ01000028.1 GCA_002069975.1 Bacteroidetes bacterium ADurb.Bin217
TTAAATTGTTTGTCAAATCTATAATTGGTACATCCGGCTTCAATATTTTTAATATCTTCTTTACTTAATTGTTTTAATCCCGAGGCATCTTTTCGTAAATTTTTTGATGTCATGTATCGTTTGAGAGTATAATAGATAACATGTCCCTTTTCATCGTTTTTGAAGAGCGGTATAGTACTGTATAAATGCCAATGTTCGCGAATCTCCTTTTCGCACACATACATATCTACCCATCTACCATTTTCTAATCTACCATTTTTTGTAAACGGTGAATATGTGTTACCCAATAAAGTTTGCTTATCAAGTTTCTCAATATCAATACTATCGGGATTTGTAAAATAGCGTAATTCTTTGATTACCGCATCGCTCACTATCCAAATGCCAATAACAATAATACTAATAGGCAATAATTTAAGAACTATGTGTTTTTGTTTTTTTACTTGCGAAATTGTAAACAATAAAAACAATAATGCTAAGCCTACAAAACCGGTTATTGAGCTTAATATAATTACAAAAAAGATTAACCAAAATAATGAAATCCATAAAAAAATTAATTCTTTTCGGAGTATGCGAACTCTTGTGTTGTAAAACAAATAATATCCTATAGCCGCAATTGCAAGAAGTGTATATAAAGAAAACCGAATATATGACATAAAAATACTAACTTCGCGTATATCGGTATAACTATCGGAATTGAATAAAAAATGAATAAAACAAAACATGGTATTAAGTACAATTGAAACAATATATAAAAGCATCAATACATGAAATTGTTTGCGAGTAAGTTGTTTTCTACTACCTAAAACCAAAGCAAAAACTAAAAGGGGAGAATTGTCCCAAATATCTTTGAATGCACGTATGTGCGGGAAATTAGCAACAGCACCAATAAATATAACTACATAAATTGCTAATAAAAATAAAGGGGTTTTTCTTTGCCACAAGATGTCCCATTTTTGAGAATATTTTTTTTCTGCTATCCAAAGAAGTAATAATAAAATGCTGGAAATAGTAATAAAAAAATTACCCCACGTAATAAAACTTACCGTAAACATTAAAATAATCCAAAACCAATTATCGTACGAAAGTTTACGAATTATTTGCATGGCACTGTAAAATTAATCTTGTCGAAATAATTGAATAAAACCGGAACTTTCATGTCTTTTGTCTCTATTACTTGATTGAATAACATAGTAATAAACACCCGACGGACACTTTTGTCCCACATTATCATTGCCAGTCCATGATATTGTTTGGGCTTCTTGGGTATATACCAATCCGCCCCAACTGTTGTATATCCATACAGAAAATACATCGACACCATTTGTGTTAAAAAAGAACACATCATTTTCATCATTACCGCCTGGCGTAAAAGTATTGGGCACATGCGCTTTACGGCTTTTAATATCATTATTTTTTTGAGTATTATCAGTAAAATAATAATCGGTTACCGGAATAATTTGGTGTTTAGAATATGTACATTGTTCTAAATTATAGTATGTAACATCATCGTAATTATCAAATTTACTTGTATCTAAAGCAATTTTAAGCTTTACATAATAACCAGGATTGTAGTTTTCGGCAGGAAATGTATATCTATATTCTATACTATCTACATGAAATTGTGTAAACGGGGTATTTTCGGGTTCGCCGTATTCATTCGTTTTAAACACTTCCCAATAATATGTCCATTTAGAAATATCGTGAGATTTAAAATTTGAAGTATCTACTGTAAAAACATGTGTAAACGATTGAACAGGAGCCTTGATTTCATCGGTACTTGGGTCATCAATTTCGTATATATAATTGTCGGCTTCTACAAAGGGACTATATACGGTAATTGGTTGCGACAAGGTTTTACGTGCATAGTCTGTATCAGCTATTTTTAAAATTACTGATTTTTCAGTATTATCTGTACCTGTATAGCCAATTTGTAATTGGCTGGAGTCGTTTTCGTGACTTAAAAAAACAACCGAAACTATTGGTCTGTTTTTAATACTATCGTGAATTGAAGTTAGGGAAAGCACTTGTAATCTTACATCAAAAATACCATCGGTTGTATAAAAATGACTCGTATTTGAAGTGTTGTCTTTGATAACTTGTGGCGTATTATCACCAAAATCAAATATGTATCTGCAATTACCGGAACATGAAGACGTATTTTTAAATTCTAATTCAGTATTTTTTACCGGAATTCCATTGGAATATTCAGTATAACATAGTACATATTGTGAATCATCGCGAAGGGAGAAAATAGCTGTAGTCTGACAATACGTATTATAGAACAGCATTTGTAAAACGCATACAAAAAGTAGAATTCTCATTATGGTAATCCATTGTTTATTCAAACAAAAATAACATAAATTTCTTGTATTTAGTATATACACAAAGTATTTTATGAAAAAAATGAAAAAAACAACCCGGATATAGGCGATATTTAGAATACTATTAATTAAAGTTTTTTGAAGAGTGCGGATAATTTAAAAGTGTGCATAAACTTTTATCTCTTCAATATCCGGGTTGTATTAAAAAAGTATGAGTATTTCAGTTATAAAAATACAATTTTATCAAAAAGATGTCAAGAATTTACCCTATTATTTAATTAACAATTGCAATAATTTTTCTAAATGTACTGAATTTCAAGTAATTATTTTTTTGTAGTTGATTTTGAAAAACGTTCGTTCATTATTTTAAGAATAGTATCGGTAATATTAAGGTGTTCCTTGGCATATAACACACTGCTATTGAAGGCATTATTTAATACTATTTCGTATTTATTATCTGCATTATGAAATTGTATGGCAACTTGAACACTATCGAGTAATTCTTTCATAAGAAGTTGTTCTTTGTTGGCAAGTTCTTGTTGTTTAGATTGTTGCCATTCCATTAATTTTTGTTGACGCATTTGTAATTCTTGTTCTTTCATTTGTGCATCGCGACTTGTTATCAGTCCTTTTTGTACTTGCATTTGCAATTGATACACTTCTTGTTCAAATGCTTGTCCTTGTTGTTGAAGCTTACTGTCTTCTTGTTTTACCAGAGTTTGGTATTGCCCCTCTATTTTTTTGTAATACAAATAGTTGCGCATAAGCGAATCTACTATTATATAAGCTACCGGAAAAGGTTTAATAACAATATTGCCACTTGAATCTTTTACTGCAATTTGTAATGGCTCGCTCGATTGTTGTTTCGAATTCGATTGGTTGTTTTTTGCAACGAGAATAAATAACACTACAATTGCAAATCCGAATACAATATGTAGTATAGTGTTAGAGTGTTTCATGGGTACAATTTTTATCGTTTTTGTTTAAAAAAATTCTGTATAATTTCTTCGCATTCTTGTTGTAGGATTCCTCCTATTATTTCAGTTTTAGGATGCAAAATTTGATTGCGTAACGAAGAAATCCCCCGTTTAGTATCGCTGGCACCATACACTATAGTTCCTATTTGCACCCAATACGATGCTCCGCCGCACATAGCACATGGTTCTAATGTTACATATAATGTAGCTTTTTGCAAATATTTTCCTCCCAAATATTCTGTAGCCGATGTAAATGCCTGCATTTCGGCATGAGCAGTTGGGTCGTTGAGTGTTTCGGTTAAATTATGAGCTCGTGCTATTATTTGATTGTTGTATACAATTACTGCTCCCACAGGTACTTCGTCTTTTTCTAAAGCCATATGAGCTTGCTGTAATGCCTGCTTCATAAAGTATTCGTGACTATGGGGTTGACCGAGCGACATCTGTTATTTTTTTCGAATCTGCAAACAAAGTTCTTCTAATTGAGCCTGCGAAATTTCGGTAGGACATTCTGCCATAAGGTCTTTTGCAGCATTATTTTTGGGGAACGCTATTACATCACGAATGGAATCAGCTCCCGAAAGTATAGTTACAAATCTATCAAAACCAAATGCCAATCCACCATGCGGAGGTGCTCCATATGTAAATGCTCCCATCAAAAAGCCAAATTGAGCCTGTGCTTGTTCGGGAGTGAATCCTAAAAGCGAAAACATTTTTGCTTGTAATTCTGAATTATGTATACGAATTGACCCACCACCAATTTCACTTCCGTTTACCACAAAATCATATGCATTGGCACGAACGGCTTGCGGATTTGTATCGAGTAAAGGAATATCTTCGGGTTTAGGCGATGTAAACGGATGATGTTTTGCATATAATCGTTGCGATTCTTCGTCCCATTCAAATAGAGGAAAATCTACCACCCACAATGGGGCAAATACATCTTTAGGACGGAATCCTAACCGATTACCTAATTCTAATCGTAATTCGCACAATGCATTAAGAGTTGTTGCTTGATCGCCTGAAATTATTAAAAGTAAGTCGCCTGCGTGTGCTTCACATTCTTGGCACAATTGCTCTAAATCTTGTGATGAATAAAATTTATCAATCGATGATTTAATCGTACCATCTTCGTTGTATTTAATATACATAAGACCTTTCGCTCCTATTTGAGGTCTTTTAACCCATTCGGTAAGTTCGTCAATTTCTTTGCGGGTATAGGCAGCACAGTTGGGAGCAACTATAGCTCCTACATATTGAGCATCGTCTATTACTTTAAAATCTTTTCCCTTCATGAGCGTTGTAAGTTCATAAATAGTCATGCCAAATCGAATATCGGGTTTGTCGCAGCCATAATATTTCATAGCATCGGCATAGGTCATTTGAGGGAAATCGCCTTCGAAGGTAACTCCTTTGGCTTCGGTAAAAATGAATTTTGCCAACCCTTCGAACATCGCAATGATGTCTTGTTGTTCAACAAACGACATTTCGCAGTCAATCTGTGTAAACTCGGGCTGTCGGTCGGCACGTAAATCTTCGTCACGAAAACATTTTACAATTTGGAAATATTTGTCAATACCGCCAACCATGAGTAATTGTTTAAACAACTGTGGCGATTGCGGCAAAGCATAAAATTGCCCTGGCCATACACGTGAAGGCACCACAAAATCGCGGGCTCCTTCGGGAGTTGATCCAATCAATACCGGAGTTTCAATTTCTAAAAAACCTTGCGTATCAAGATATTTTCGAATAGCTTGAGCCATTCGATGACGAAGTTCTAAATTAGAACGAATAGGATTACGTCGAATATCCAAATAGCGATATTTCATACGCATTTCTTCGCCACCATCGGTATCGTCTTCTATTGTAAATGGTGGCAATTGAGCCTTGTTTAAAATAGTAATGGTATGAGCAGTAATTTCGATTTCACCAGTAGGATTATGCTTATTTTTACTTTCACGTTCTATTACAATTCCTTGAATTTGAATAACATACTCACGTCCAAGTTCATTCAATTGTTCTTGCATAAAGGCATTCTGAGAGCCATCTGCAACTATTTGAGTTATACCGTATCTGTCGCGTAAATCAACAAAGGTCATTCCACCCAATTTTCTTGTACGTTGAACCCATCCACTAAGGGTTACAGATTTGCCAACATCAGAAATTCGTAATTCGCCGCAAGTATGAGTTCTATACATAGTAGTATTATTTACAAAATTTGAAGCACAAAAATAGAGAAAAAATTGTAGAAATAAATACGAGCCCAAATAAAGTATAGAAAAATATTTTTATAAATTCTTGTTTTAATTCAACAATTATGTATTTTTGCAGTCCCAAAATAACAAAAATGTTATTTCGGGCCCATAGCTCAGCTGGTTAGAGCACCTGACTCATAATCAGGGGGTCGCAGGTTCAAGCCCTGCTGGGCCCACCAAAAAGAAGACTTACATAAATAATGTGAGTCTTTTTTTTTTGAACATAATTCAGCTTCTTAGAGCATCCCGATGCATATCGGGAGGGTCGCAGGTTCAAGCCCTGCTGGGCCCACCAAAAAGAAGACTTACATAAATAATGTGAGTCTTTTTTTTTGAACATAATTCAGCTTCTTAGAGCATCCCGATGCATATCGGGAGAGTCGCAGGTTCAAGCCCTGCTGGGCCCAATCATTATCAAGGACTTACGAAAGCAGAAATCGTAAGTCCTTTTTATTTGCACATGAGATTGGTATAATAATTGCTCTGCGGACATCCTCTTTTTCAATATGTTAACCTACCATTTTTTGTGATTTTGTGATTTTCTTTGATTGCTAAGAAAACAGTCAATAATTTTAAAATATTATAAAATAAATTTGGATTTCATTATATTTATGTTTTATATTTGTTAGTGAATATTCACTAACTTATTTTTTGTAAAATGAATTCAGAAATAACAGAACGCCAAAAGGAGATTATAAATGTATCGCTTGAGATAATTGCAGAAAGTGGAATCCAATCTCTAACAATAAAAAATCTTGCAAAAAAAATTGGGTTTGCAGAATCAGCTATCTATCGTCATTACGAAAATAAAATTCAGATTCTTTTGGGAATATTAGAATTTTTCAAACAAAATTCAGAGTATTTTTTTACGAGTCAATTAGATTCAAATGAGCCTACTTCAGCTAAAATTGAGCATTTGTTTCTTAATTATTTCAAGAAGTTTACTGCAACACCATCACTTGTCGCAGTAATTTTTTCTGAAGAAATTTTTCGTAACGAGGTAGAACTTACCGATAAAGTTAAAGAAATAATGAATAAAAATATTTCGAGCCTTACCACTATAATAGAAACGGGGCAACGTAATGGCGAAATTAGAGCTGATATTGATGCTTCACATTTAGCATTGATGATTATGGGATCGTTGAGAATGTTTGTGAAGCAATGGCACATGTCTCATTACGAGTTTAATTTAATAGAAAGAGGTTCGGAGTTTATAACTTCTATAAAAATTTTAATTAATAAGTAAAACCTAAAATTATGAAAATTGCTATTGTTAAAGAAACACCCATTGTGGAAACGCCACACAAACTGGATGTTCGCAAATTGTATGATAATGATACTGCTCAAGCAATGCACATTACCTTGCAGCCAGGCGAAGCTCTCAAGCCTCACATTACTCCAGTAGATGTATTCTTTTATATTTTAGAAGGAGCTCCCGAAGTGTTGGTTGGTGATGAGAAAATTCAGGTGCATGCCGATAGTTTGGTCGAAAGTCCTAAGAATATTGTTCACTGCTTATACAACAATTCAACTACAGTTGCTAGAATTTTAGTTGTAAAAGCTCCAAGACCTACTACTCAAAACAAACTATTGTAATTTTAATTAATACATAGAATATGAAAATTGGAGTTATTATTGAAACTAAAGGTTGGAGAAAGCCTGGAACGCATTCAGATTTGCAGGTACTGCGAAAAAGAAGCAGAATGAAGTAAAAGTTTTTCTTATAGGAGAAGCTGTTGAATGTGAAGGTTTAACTGATTCTACATTTAATGTTGACGAACTATTGAAAAAATTTGTAAATGAAGGTGGTGAGTTGCTAGTTTGTGCAAGTTCATTAAAATCAAGAAATATGAGTGGTTCTCAAACACACCCTATTTCGAGCATGGTAGAACTTTTGGATTTAGTGATATGGGCTGATAAAACAATTACTTTTTAGTTAATTAACCAATAGCAACGTTCTGTGAACAATGCTATTTTTTTGAAATAAATATGTTAGTGAATACTCACTCTCGAAAATCATTACTATTGTTATTTTTTTCAATAGTATTTCATATAACTGTAAATGCCCAAACATGGACTTTACAGCAGTGTATCGACACAGCACAAGTGCATAATAAAAGCCTTCAGATAAGTCGGAATAATATGGCTATTGGCGAACAAAAGCAAAAAGAAGCGACATCAAATTTATTGCCTAAAGTTAATATTGTGGGCGATTACAAGTATTTTACCGATTTGCCGTATCAGCTTATGCCAATGTCTACCTTTAATCCAACAGCACCCGAGTGGCAGTTTAGAGAAGCTCAATTTGGTGTGCCTCATAATATGAGTGCTACAATTCAGGTGGCTCTCCCGCTCTACAATCCTCAGATATATGGCGGTATCAGAACATCTAAAATTGCTGCTGAGATTTCCGAATTGCAATACCAAAAATCAGAAGAACAGGTATATTTTGAGATTTCAAATTTGTATTACAACGCTCAAATTATAAATCATCAGTTGGAATATATTGATAACAATATAGAAAATACCGCTAAACTCTTGGCAAATTTACAACTCTTGCATCAACAATTAATGGTTAAGCGAACCGATGTGCAGAAAGTAGAACTTCAACTTGAATTACTAAAGACACAGAGAGATTTGGCTGCGAATAATGCCGAACAGGTAATGAATGCTTTGAAATTATCGATGGGACTGCCATCTTCTATTACTATTTTAATAGACAACAATATTTTATTTGATACTACCACCGAATATACTTCGGCAACAACGATTGATTTGCAGCTTATCGGTTCGCAAAATCGCCTTTTGAATAGCGAATTGACAACCTTGAAACAATCGAGACTGCCAACGGTTTCATTGTATGGAAGCTACGGGCAAACAGGATTTGGTTACGATAAGCAACCAAATGACTTTTTGAAATTTTTTCCAACAAGTTTTGTGGGCTTGCAATTATCTTATCCACTTTTTAACGGAACGGTAACCTACCATAAAATTAATCAGAAGAAGATAGAAATAGAGAATAACCAATTACAGATAAGCTTGATAACAGATCAGAATAACATACTAATAGAAAATGCTAGCCGTCGTAGAACGGTAACGCAAAAAACAATTGCTAATTCAATGTTACAAATAGAACTAGCTAAAAATATATACGAACAAACACTTTTGCAGCAAAAACTCGGAACCGCAAATCTAAGCGATGTTCTATTGGCAGATAATACTTTGCGAGAATCACAACAAAATAACCTGTCGGCAATTATAGAATTTATGAAAGCTGATTTGGAATTGAAAAAAATAACGGGAAATATAAAATAATAACAAAAAACTTAGTATATGAAAATTGCAAAAAAATACGAAATGTATGTAACACTAACAACTATGGTATTAATAATGACTTGCGTGGTAACATTTGTGAGTGTTGGTGTGAATTTTGGCTTTAACCCTGGATTTATAACAAAATGGATAAAAATGTGGGCACTGGGTTTCTCTGTAGCTATTCCAGTAGTATTTGTGCTAATGCCTATTATAAAACGAAATGTTGCAAAAATTGTTCGTGAGTAATCACATAAAAATATGAAAAAGAAAATTATTTACATAATTATTGGTTTAGCACTTGTTGCTGTGGTGGTGATTCGCTTGAAAACCAACAAAGAAACTACGCAAAACAGAGTGTATCAGTACGATAAAGCTACATGCATTAGTGTACAGGTCGATACTTTGGAACTAGAACTCTCAAATACAGAACATTCTTTTACTGGTACTTTCGAGCCGAACAAAGAAACCAAGATAAGTGCCGAAATTCAAGGCAAAATCAGAACCTTGCTGGTAGATGTTGGCAGCATTGTAAATGTTGGTCAGGCTCTTATTCAATTAGATAACTCGTTGCTAAAATTACAGCTTCAATCGGTTGAAGTTCAGATTGAAGGATTGGAGGTAGATGTAAAAAGAAATACCGTGCTTGCCAATGCAGATGCTATTCAAGGGGTACAGCTCGAAAAAACTCAGTTGGCGTTAAAATCGGCTCAAGTGCAGAAGGCTACCCTTATTGAACAAATTGACAAAACCACTATCAAATCATCATTCAATGGAATTGTTACTGCAAAAATGACGGAGGAAGGTGCTTTTGCTGCTCCAGGAATGCCGTTGTTGCAAATTACCGATATTTCAAAACTTAAATTCACCATTAATGTGCCTGAACAAAAAATCAGTCAGTTTGTAATTGGGCAATCTACCCAACTCACCGTCGATGCATTTCCCGAAATTGTATTAAAGGGAGAGGTTTCTATGATTGGCAGCAAAGCAAATATGGGAAATAGTTTCCCCGTTCAATTTTTAGTTAGTAATACACCCGATTTGAAAATTAAATCGGGTATGTCAGGTAGTGTGCTTGTTGCAAAAACGAACGAACAGAAACAAATAATTATACCAGCATCGTCAATTGTTGGCACTAATATTAAACCACAAGTTTATAAAGTACAAGACGGTAAAGCAACACTCAGCGATATAAGTATATCGAAACGTATTGGAAGTAAAGTGGTTGTATCGAAAGGATTAACCAATGGCGACGTGATTGTCACTAACGGGTTCATAAATCTTTTCGACGGTGCTAATGTTTCAATTAAAAACTAAGAAACCATGAATATTACAGAAATTGCCATAAAACGCCCATCACTCATCATAGTTCTTTTTAGCGTATTTACGCTTTTGGGAATTATAGGCTATAAAAATCTGAGCTACGAGTTATTGCCCGACTTCAACCAGCCTGTGGTTGTTATAAAAACTTTGTATCCAGGTGCAGAACCACAGGAAGTGGAAACATCGGTTTCGCGAAAAATTGAAGATGCTCTTTCCAATTTGGAAGGTGTCGATTACCTCGAAACAAAGTCGATGCCCAACGCATCGGTTATTATTGCCAACCTCAAATACGGAACCGATGTTGACAAAGCTATGCAAGATGCCCAACGCTATATTGACAACATAAAGAAAGATTTGCCTGCCGACATTTTAAGTCCAGTAATGAGCAAGGTTTCACCCAACGATTTGCCAATTATCTCTATCAGCGCAACGAGCAACTTGTCCGAAACTGAGTTTTATCAGAAAATGAAAGATGATTTTCTACCTCAAATACAACAATTGAAAGGTGTGGCAGAAATTACATTGCTTGGTGGCGAAGAGCGTGAGATTCAAGTGAAAGTGAACCAAGAAAAATTGGTGTATTACAAAATTTCCCTCAGTCAGGTAGTAGATGCAATAAATCGTTCAGGATTAGACCTTCCTGCTGGAAAAGTACAATCGCAGAAAGAAAACAATTCGGTACGAATTACTGGTAAATTTACGGCAATAGAAGATATAATGAATGTGCAAGTGGCAATGCCTATGCCCAACAGCCCAGTGTATGTAAAGGATATTGCCAATGTTATCGATGGCGTTAAGGAAGTAGCTTCGGTAAGTCGATACAATGGAGCAAACGGTATAGGGCTGATGCTCAAAAAACAAGGCGATGCCAATGCTGTTGAGGTTTCAAAATTGGTGCAAGAGAAGTTGAAACAGATTGAAGCTCAAAACACAAATGCCGATGTAAAATTTACCATAGCCGACGATTCAACCGACAAAACGATAGCCGCAGTAAATTCGGTGGTGTTCGATTTGTTTTTGGCAGTAATACTGGTTTCTATTGTAATGCTTTTGTTCTTGAGAAGTTACCGCAATTCTCTGATTGTATTGGTTTCCATACCAACTTCGCTAGTTACAGCTTTTGCTGTAATGTGGCTTTTGGGCTACACTTTGAATCTTATGACTTTGCTTGCAATGTCTCTCATTATCGGAATACTGGTCGATGATGCCATTGTGGTGCTCGAAAATATTCAACGCCATTTGGACAAAGGAAAAGAAAAAAGCACTGCCGCAATGGATGGACGTATGGAAATAGGTTTTTCGGCTCTATCTATTACATTGGTTGATGTGGTTGTGTTTTTACCCATTCTATTCTTACAGGTTTTTGTTGCCGATATGCTGAAACAATTTTCAGTTGTAGTAATTACTTCTACGCTAACAAGTTTGTTGGTTGGGTTTACCCTCACCCCTTGGCTTGCTTCACGAATAGGAAAAAAAGAAGATTTGCAACCAACCAATATAATGAACCGTTTTTTGCTTTGGTTCGAACATCAGTTAAACACGTTTATTGAATGGTATGGCAGACAGCTTGTTTGGGTGCTAAGCCATAAACTGATATTTACTGGTATAGTTTTGTTGCTTTTTGTAATGACTTTAGGAATAATGAAGCAAGGCATCATCGGCAAAGAAATGATGTCTACTGGCGACCAAGGGAAGTTTCGCTTAAACTTGGAATTCGACAAAACAATTACTGTTCAGCAGAATAATATTGTATCACAGCAGATTGAAAATTATATCCTGCAACAACCCGAAGTTTCTACTCTATTTAGTAACATTGCTGGACCAAGTACTGGAATAGGAAGTCTTGGTGTGGGAGCTGCCAATAAATCGGAATTTACCATACAGCTGAAATCAGAAAAAGAAAGAAGCGTGAAAACCGAAGAGTTTATGAAGCGTCTTCTAAAGCAGCTCCGCACCGATTTTTCGGGAATCAATTTCTCGGTGGCTGTCATAGGTTTGCTACCTAAAGGAGCTCCAATCAAAATAACATTGAGCGGAGGCGATATAGATTTGGTAATGAAAACTTCGCAAGAACTGAAATCGGTAATCGAAACAATACCTGGAGCCGATAACGTGCAATTGTCGGTTGTAGAAGGAAATCCTGAGTATAAAGTAATACCTGACAAAGAAAAAATGCAGCGACTTGGTCTTACCACCGCATTTGTTGGTATGAATCTAAGAACGGCATTAACAGGTAACGACGATGCTTCGTTAACCCAGAACGGCACTGAATACCCCGTGCGTATTTGGCTCGATGAGTTTAATCGTAAGAATTTTGAAGACGTTACGCATCTTACCATTGTTAATCCCATGAATACACCGATTGAAGTTTCGCAGTTTGCCACCGTAGTGCAAGACAACTCGCCTTCTTTGCTCGAAAGACTCGACAGGCAAGCATCGGTAACACTTACTGCCGAATCATTTGGTCGCCCTTCGGGAACACTTGCAGGAGAAGCAATAACCTATCTAAAATCAAAACCTCTGCCCGAAGGCATTAAGCTAAGCTGGGGAGCTGATATTAAAACACAAAACGAAAGTTTTGGAGCTTTGGGGTCTGTGTTACTTATTTCATTTATCCTTATTTATCTAATAATGATAGCATTGTACGATAGTTATATTTACCCGTTTGTTGCTTTGTTTGGAATTCCCGTTGCTGCGATTGGTGCATTTTTAGCATTAAATTTATCATTAAATCACTTAACCCTATTTGCACAACTTGGACTTATTATGCTCATGGGACTGGTAACCAAAAATGCCATTCTGATTGTCGATTTCACCAATCAACTCAAAGCCGAAGGCAAACATTTCAAAGAAGCATTAATACTTGCAGGCAAGGAACGGCTCCGTCCTATTTTAATGACAACTTTGGCTATGGCAATAGGAATGCTGCCAATTGCTTTGGGCAAAGGAACTGCAAGCGAATGGAAGAATGGTTTAGCGTGGGTTATTATCGGAGGCTTACTTTCATCATTAATTTTGACTGTTTTCCTAGTTCCTTTGGTTTATTATGTGGTAGATAGCATAAAAGAACGATTTGCAAAAAAGAAAGGAGTTGCAAAATGAGAAACCTAACTCAACTAACAAGTTTTTTCTTTCTTCTTTTATTACTCACGTATAATACACCCCAAAATTAGGACAGGAAAAATAAGTGTAAATTTGTAAATTACAAACTGTCAAAAAATGGATTTAAAAAAAAGACGAACATTTAGTTCAGAATTCAAAGCTAAAGTAGCCATTAAACCCGGACTTATACCCACTCTCATTTACATATACCGAATTTATCATACATGAAATTATTCATTACTCAGAATCTTAAATTCTACTCGGCGATTGAGTGCTCGTCCTTCTTCGGTTGCGTTATCAGCTACTGGTATATCAAATGCATAGCCTTTGTATTGCAAGCGAGTCATAGGTATCGATTTTGCCAAATAATTTACTACCGACTGTGCACGACTTTCCGATAATTTCTGGTTGAAAGTGCGTGAACCTGAATTGTCGGTATGCCCCCCTATTTCTATAATCATATTAGGATTGTCTGTCAATATTTTTATAAGATTATCGAGTTCGGTATACGATTTTGGGTCGAGTTTGGCACTTCCGTATTCAAAAAATACGTTACGTAACACAATTTTCGAGTCTTTTTTTATCTGCATTAATTTAATATCCAATTCTATTTCTTGGTATTCGGTAGTAGCTGGAATATTGAAATTTTCGGAATGGAACAAATATCCTTCTTTTTTCACAGCCAAGCCATAATCTTTACCCGACGGCAGAGGTATAAGGAATTTACCGGTAGCTGCATTCGAATTAAGTACCGAAATTACTTTGCCTGTAGCATTGTCGGTAATTTCTATTTGTGCTTCAAGGAATGTGCGTTCTTGAGCAAATGCATCGGTTACTATACCTTTTACAATTGTAAGTCGCGATGTGCGAATTTCAACCGATTTTTCTATTACAACTTCTTGTTTTATTGGGTTAGCAAAAACTGCTATCAAGTTATTTTCGGTAGTCATGCTCACTTTTTTCTCAGGACCTAAAAAGGTTATTGCATACACATCATGTTTGCCAAATCCACCATCTTTGCTCGACGAATAGTATCCGTTACGTCCGCTTCCGGCAAGTACAAAAAAACGTTCATCGCCGGGAGTATTTATAGGATATCCTACATTTACAGGTTCCGACCATGTTCCATCGTCTTTCAATTCCGATTTAAACACATCATATCCTCCCATAGTTTTATGTCCGTCCGACGAAAAATACATGGTTCTACCATCAGGATGCATAAATACATCAACCTCATCATATTGTGTATTAATAGTTGGACCTAAATTTACTGGTTTACCCCATTTCCCTTTTTCGTTGAGGGTGCAACTAAACAAATCGTGTTGTCCGTAATTGGTAACTTTATCTTTGTTAGTACTCGAAAAATACACCGTTCTGCCATCGAACGAAAAACTTGCTGCCGATTCATGCCACGGAGAATTTACTGCATCAAAAAATTCCGGATCTGTCCAAACATCACCTTTCTTTTCGGTATACAAAATATCCCCACCTTTTTTTCCATAGTATGTAAACATTTTTTGACCATCGGGCGAAATACCAATAGTAGCATCATTTTCTTTGGTATTCAATGGTTTACCCATATCTTGTACTTGCGACCATTGTGTGCCGGTGCGGTACGACACCCATATATTTTCGTCAAATTCGTTATCGCTTCCTTTTTTGTCATTATAGGGATTCTCTCGTTTCGATGTAATAACCAACATAGATTGGTCGGCAGTAATTAATGGAGAATAATCTGAAAATTCGGAATTTATAGCAGCCCCCATATTGTCTATAAAAGCACGTACCGTATCTTTCATAAATTCTTTGGCATTGTTACATTCTTCTATTTTACGTGTCAGAAGCATGCCTATCATTCTCATATCTTCGGGACTTAAGAGCGAACGATATTTTTGAAATGATTCTATGGCTAAATCAAACTGATAATTAGCATGATATGCTACTCCAAGTTGGTATTGTATGTCTTGTGCTATTTGTGGATTCAAACTTTGAGCTTTAAGTAAATAAGGAATAGCTCTTCCTTTGTTCGATGAATTTGCATAACATACCCCAATTTTGTAATTTAATTCATCATTATTTGGGTTAAATTCTTGAGCTTTAATAAAAAACTGCAATGCCATGCGATAATCCGGATAAGCCAAAGTATAATACTTATTTCCTTCTTCAAAATTCTTAACAGCTTCTTTAAATCCGGTAGGATTATCTTTAAAATTAGCTTTTTTAAATTCTATACTTTGGGTTGTTTGAGCAAGTGTTACAAAACTTGTAAGCAAAACAAACAATATGGTATGTGCTATATATTTCATAGGTATGATTTTTATAAATTAGTTTGAATTAATTACATCCCGATGTTAATGCTGCCGGCACATCTACTCCGTGTTGACGAGCAAGCATCATATCTTTACAAGTTTCATCGAATTTTCGCAACATTTCTTGGGCAGCACCTCTGTTATAATATGCAAGTCCAAATGCAGGGTCTATTTGAATAGCACGATTATACATTTCTACTGCTTCGTTATAGCGTTTCATTTTGGCATACATAATTCCCAAATTATTGTATGCAAATGCATATTTAGGATTAATTTCGAGAGCTTTTTTAAAATCAGCAAACGCTTCTTTATATTTACCTTGGGTAAATTTTGCTTCTCCTCTATTATTGTATGCTCCGTAAAAATTAGGTTTCCATTTTATAGCAAGGTCAAAATTTCTAATTGCCCCATCAATATCACCTGATTTTAGGAGTACCGAACCTAAATTGTCGTATGTATTAGCCATTTCCGGATTTAATCGCAAAGCTTGTTCATAATCGCCTACAGCTCTGTCAATATCGCCCATCATTCGGCGAGCACTTCCGCGGTCGTTATAGGCAAATGCATAATTTGGATTACGCTGTATTGCATTGGTATAGGCAGTTACGGCACCTTTGTAGTCTTTAATAAAAAACATGCACACACCTTGGTAATAATATGCTTCGGGGGTTTCATATTGCAAAAGAATTGCTTTAGTAATATCTCGAAGACAAGTCATAAAATCGTTTTTACCAAAATATACCATTGCTCGCGAATACCACACTTGTGCTAAAGTAGAATCAACGCTCAACACATAATTGTATGCCGATATAGCACCTTCGGTATCGTTTGTAAATGTTTTGGCAGCCCCCAAATTTATATATGCTTTTATAAATTGAGGATTATGCCGAATTGCCAATTCAAATTGCTGAACAGCCAAACTGTATTGTTCAGTATTTAAATATTGTATTCCGTTGTTGTAAGCCAATTCGGCTTCTTGATTTTGCTCTACTACTATGGTAGAAATAGTGTCGATTTGTGCAGTAATTATTGATTGTATGCCACACATAATACAACACAATACTATCAGTTTTTTGATTTTCATAAGATTACTTTTTTGTTCGGTATAATGTTCAAAGGTATATAAAATATTTGATATTAAAATGCGACTTAGGTATAATTTTTTATGTAATTGTATGTAGTATCCTCACGCCTTATTATCTTAAACCAAAACTATACGTTTTTTTGGTTGTCAATTGCAAAATCTATAATCCTAAGAAATCCGGCACGCATTTTTTTATGTTTTTTTGTCATAAATGCTAAAAAATTACTATTATTGTATGTTGTACCAATTGTAGAATCTTGAAATTGGTATATATGAATATACATTGAATCTATTATTTTTAAAATTTTTCTCTATGTTACAAAAAGTTTTTTTAGCTCTTTTCGCAGTATTATCGTGTAATATGTCATTTTCTAACAATCCCCCAAAAACATCTAAAAATCCTATAGCTATGGATACTTCGTGGAAACAATTGAGCTTGCGTGAAAAAATTGGTCAAACTATGATGGTAACTACCGATTTATATGCACAAAAGAAAATTGGCAATGGAAATCTTAGTGACTTTTTTGCAACATATCCTATTGGAGGTTTTTTTGTAGCTCAATGGCATTTTACGTATCAAAAACCCGATGATTTAGTATTCGAAGAATTTATTCCCCGTATAATGCGAGAATACGATGCTGCGTCAAAATACCCTTTGTTTTTCAGCGAAGATTTCGAACGTGGTGCCGGATATAATTACAATACCTGCACAAAACTTCCGGTGCTTATGACAGTAGGTGCCGCTAACAATAAAGATTTAGCATATGCATACGGCAATATTGTAAGTGCCGAATCGCGTTCTATGGGTTTTAATTGGCTGTTGCATCCGGTTGCCGATTTAAATATGAATCCGTTACACCCTTTGGTAATTGAACGTGCTCTAAGCGACAATGCCGAACGAGCGTTGCCTCTGTTGCAAAGTCAATTGCGTGCTATGAAAGATAATAATGTAATATCTACCATTAAACATTTTCCGGGTGATGGTGCAACTATTTGCGACCAACATTTAATTACTTCGGCTAACAATTTATCAATGGAAGAATGGAAAAAAACATTTGGCAAAATATTTCAAACACTTATAAACGAAGGAGCTCCAACTATTATGGTAGGTCATTTACAATTTCCTGCATATCAAAAAGAAACAATTGACGGAGAAATACCACCGGCAACTCTTTCGCGCGAAATTATGCAACAACTCTTAAAAAAAGAAATGGGTTTTAAGGGTGTGATTGTGTCAGATGCTATGAATATGGGAGGAGCTTCGGGTTTTTACGACAATGCTTTAGAAGCTTCGGTTCAATGCTTTGTTGCCGGTGCCGATATGATTTTATGGCCTTCGTTGGCATACATGGATACTGTAGAAGCACGAATTTTGCGTGGCGAAATTCCAATGGAACGTCTCAACGATGCTGTAGAGCGAATTTGGGCTCTTCGCGAATCGTATGGCTTACTTGCAAAAAAGAGTGTAATAGCCCAACCGCTTGCAGCAAATCATAAAGAGTATGTAAATACACACATGACCGATTTATCGAACAAAGCAGTAACGCTTATTCAAGATAAAAATACCGACATACCATTATCGCCGGCTAAAACTAAAAAAATATTTATGGTTAACATTAGCCATAACGATAAACGTGCAGTATTGCAAACCATGAAAAAAGAATTAGAAAATCGCGGATTCGAAGTTCGTTTAGAACATGATTTTCATTTATACAATTGGGAATGGCGTTGGGATTCCTTAGCTCAATACGATAAATTTATTGTATGTTTTGAAAACAAATATTTTGATCCTATAGGTTCACCATTGCTTAAAGATAAAGAAGCTTATTGCTTATGGAGTATCAAAAATTTACCCAAACATAAAGTTATAGCAGTATCCTTCAGCAATCCGTATTACAATACATTTTATTTAAAAACAGCACCATTGTTACTCAATGCATATAGCAGCGACGAATACATGCAAAAAGCTGTAGTGAAAGTACTTATGGGCGAAGTTAAACCTACGGCACAAAGTCCGGTCAATTTGTATCATCAAAATATGAAATAATTCGTATGATTAAAAGCATACTCTGTATAGTATTTATGTGTGCAAGCATACAAATGCAAGCACAGCCGCAAGCCCGAACAGGTGCGACAAAAAATACAGTGTATGCTACAGTAGGTTCTACCGTAACTTTTATGGCTATGGCTCTTAATTTTGAGCGAAATCTAATAATTAACCCCGCTTTTCAGTTTTTGGTACGTGGAGGATTTGGCAGATACTCACAAATATGGTCAGACGAAGGCAAGTTTATGCATGCTTCTATTGTAACCCTCCATGGGAAGACGTATAATCTTATAGAAACAGCTTGGGGAGTTACCAGATTTCGGTCAAATTACGGATTTTCCAAACAAATTGATGGTGAATATGTAGATGTGCCGTTTCGCTGGTATCCATCGGGATATATTGGGTATCGATATAAAAATCCTCGCAAGCATTTTATGTTGCGAGCAGGAATTGGGTGGCCCGACCAATTAAGTGTAGGATTAGGCTTTTCTTTTTAATACATAGTAACATATACAAACAAATGTCAAAAAAAATATTCGGAATTCTTTGTGCAATGTTTGGTACATTTTCATTGTTTGGTACTAACGATATTACCCAATTAGACAAAACAATGCGCGATTTTGGTTCGTTGTTTCTTCCTAATTATTCGAGCTCAATTTCTATTACTGAGTATATGATTACCCTTGAAGAAATGCGTGCTTTTGCTCCGTCTAACTTTGATTCTGTATATGTTCAAAAAACTTATACTCAACAAACCGACAAAGCCAAACGAGTGTTTGAGCATACCCGTCAACAAACACAACATTTCACCAAAGTGATTGGTTACGATACTATAACTCGCACTATTGGAGCACACAAATATTTTTTGGCAGGAATTATATTTTCGACACAAAGCCCCTTGCAAGACGTTCAAGAAAAACGACGATTGTTTGCAAAATTTGTAATTGTAGGCAACACCTTACGATTGTGGGGAAAAGTTCAAATTATGACAGATTTAGAATTTTATCAAACTGAATTATATGAAATATATGACGATAGACAATCCGAATGTTTTAACGTGCTTGTTTCTAAAGGAATAGCCTATACCGATTCTAACTATGGATTTGTTCCATACCAAAAAAAACAATTATGGGGCCTACAACGATTCGACAAAACTATAGTAGTACCTGCTCAATTCGATTCGCTCTATTCGTTCAGAAATGGTGTAGCTTTGGTAAAAAAAGGAAAAGAATACAACCTTTTAAAACCCGATGGCACCTATGTACTATCATCGTGGAACAGACATATTTATTGCACCCACAACGACAGCACATATACCTATTGGCAATGGCAATCAAACAATTCATATACTCCTATAGAACTTCCTGTTGCAGCACCTACAATTCGTAAAAACAATCAATTTTCCGAACAATATTTTGGCACCAAATCTATTATAAGCAGACCTATTGAAGAACCCTGTAATCCTCGTAATTTTGAAATATTTAATTCGCAAACCAATTCACGCATAGCTGTGTTTAACAATTATGATAGATTTGAACGATGCGGCGACTACTTTTTTGGTATTCAACAAGACACATCAATTGTAGTAGACACTTCGGGAACTATCCTTTTTTCGTCGCAACATACATGTAAACCACATGTTCCGGGATATATTATTGTGTTTAACCGAACTACCCGATTATTCGGCGTGTACTGTCCATATACCAAGCAATATATTGAACCCGAACATTGGTTTATACTACCCGTAGAACGCGACAAATTTTTTATATCTTGTAATTCGTTGTGTGCTATACAATATATACAGTAAAACTTTTCTGAAATATTCCCATAGAGATATTGCTGGTGTTTGAAAAATTGGAATGACATTATTTCCTTCCACCCACTACGGGATAGGACTCCTGTGGATATTTGGTGTTCTACCGATATGGTACCCATAACAGGGTAATTCGATTATAATTCATGGTTTTGAGGTACAACATTGCTCCGTTAGGTGCAAAAGCTCGGTAGAAATCGTTTAATCCGGGATTATTGCCGTGCCGTGAGGTGCGGAACAAACGTATTCAATGTCGGAATGTCTTAGTGTCTGATTGTCTAAAGGTCATAGAAATAAGCCCTTAGAGATTTCTCACTTCACGTTGTTACGCTCGAAATGACATATGATTGTTGTTGGTAGGGAAGGGAAAAGCGGCTTCGCCGCTTTTCCCTTCCCTAAATAGCTTCTATGTAACAGTCATTCCGACTGAAAGGAGGAATCTCTCTGGAGATATTGCTGAATTAACAAAATTTTTATTATACACACTCTATTTGCATTAAACTCATTCCCCCTCCTCCAATTGTTTCAATTCTTTTGCAATAAAGTTCTCGAGTTCGGCTTTGCTTGGCAGTTGTACCAAGTATTTCGAAACAAATACTTCGTTCGAAAGGCCTGTGGTAGTGTATTCTACTAACGAATCGTTTTTGTCGGCACATAAAATTATTCCTACAGGAGGATTGTCGCCTTCGGTTTTTTCGTTTTTCGCAAAATAGTTTAAATACATATTCATTTGTCCTGCATCGGCATGGTCGAAACTGCCAATTTTAAGGTCAATTAAAATATGGCATTTAAGTATGCGGTGGTAAAATACTAGGTCAATGCGGTAATGCTTATTGTCGAAAGTTATTCGTTTTTGCCGAGCTTCGAAACAAAAACCTCTGCCCAATTCTGTTAAAAAGGTTTGCAAATGGTTTATAATAGCTTGCTCTAAATCGGTTTCGGTATATTGGGGTTTTTCTTCTAAACCTATAAATTCAAGAAAAAATGGATTTTTTATTATTTCTGCAATTGTTGGCTTATCGGCTTTAAAGTTTTTTACAACTTGTTCTTTATCGTTAGATAATCCCGTACGTTCGTACAACATAGTGTTAATTGCTCTGCCAAGTTCACGTGCACTCCAATTGTTTTTTATTGCTTGTACTTCGTAAAAAGAGCGTTTAAGCGTGTCGTCGATATTTATTAATTCAACAAAATGCGAAAAGTGTAATGTACTCAATAATACTTCAGGCTCAAATGATAGTTCGTTTTTTTGAATTGTAGAAGATATTCCCGACACTGTTGGGAATATTTTTGAGAGACTTTCAAATTGATGTTCCAATTTTCCCGACACTGTCGGGAAAATTCCATTGGACTGATTATTAGTATTTTGTAATTTTATCGACACTGCCGATAATATGTGAGGATAGGTTATATAAAATTCTCGAAATCTATACAACTGTGTATTAGATATACCTTTAATGTGTTTTAAACGAGAAGCAAGAGAATTAATAGTATTTGCTCCATATTCGGCTCTATCGGCTCCATTTTGCTCGTATTCAACAATGTAATATCCTATTAAAATATTACGCATAGTAAGTAAATTATTTACTTGCCGAACTGCAACAAGTTGTAATTCGTTATGTACAACTTCTATTTGTGCTACTAATTGCTCGAAATTCATTGTACTGCTTGTTTTAGTTGGTTCAACAACATAGTACTTTTTTCGAACGAAGCATGAGACATTTCCATTAATTCTGATATTAATTTTCCTTCATTTTTTCTAATTTGAAGAAGTTCTTCTCTTGGAATTACTTGACTATTCAATATATTTTCTGCATTACTCATCTTATGAAAAACATGTATTCCTGGTATCATTTTTTCCTTACACATAAGACAAATATATATAAATTTTAATGGTTTTCATATAACATCCGACTGAAAGGAGGAATCTCTCTAGAAATATTACTAGTGTTTGTAAAATGGAAATACCATTATTTCCTTCCACCCACTACGGGGCAGAACTTCTATGGAAATTCGGTGCTCTACCGATATGGTACCCCTACCGGGGCAATTCGATTATAATTCAAAGTTTTGAGGTACAACATTGCTCCGTTAGGTGCAAAAGCTCGGTAGAAATCGTTTAATCCGGGATTATTGCCGTGCCGTGAGGTGCGGAACAAACGTATTCAATGTCGGAATGTCTTAGTGTCTGATTGTCTAAAGGTCATAGAAATAAGCCCTTAGAGATTTCTCACTTCACGTTGTTACGCTCGAAATGACATATGATTGTTGTTGGTAGGGAGGGTATTCTATGTATTCAGCACTGATACATAACATGTGTTATGCACTGGTGGTTTTATTTTTTATTATATTTGTTATCATAATATTCGTCATTCCATCTGTAATATACACTCAAATTTCTTTCCCAGTTTAATTCTATTTGTCTCTTTATTTTATTAAATAATCTTTCTGCAGTAATGTTATCATTTTCTCTATACATTTTTTGAATTTTTGGAATTCTACTGGAAACATATTTATCAGGAGATTTTGGAATTTGATATTTACCTGCCCAAATTAAATAAGTCTGTAATCTCTCAATTAAATCAGAATCAATTGAGTCTAATGACTTAAAATTGCATTTTAGCATCTCAACAATTCCATGTCCCCCATGTGTTCCCCATTTATATATTTTTAGTTCATCTGTATCTATAAAATCAGGTTTAATTGAGACAATAAGTCCTTTGATTATATTTTCAAATGATAAGCTTAGCAAAAGCATATAAGAATCTATTAATCCCATGACCATATCAGTTAATTCATCTGGAATTTCATGCTTTCCATGTAAATGATTAACCAATTCTTTATGGATTATATTTGCTGGAATCAAGTGTCTTTCTGCTTTTTGAACACACGAATAAGCATCATGAAGTAATACAAAATATAAATCTTCAATATTTTGTTTAGTTTCCATACTTATATGTTAAATCAAGTACGAGTGCCATTTCTTTACCGATTGTGCGTAACTCCTTTATATATTTTAATCTATCCTACATATCAACATTCCCTTAATATGTAATTTTTCTTCAACCCCCAAATATATACAAAAATACCTATACCGCAAATGAAATAATACATACTTTTTCCAAAAAAATTTCGAAACTCTTGACTTTGAAAAATTATGACGTATATTTGCTCAACAGAAAATTAAAATGAATAGAATAATTAACATAGTGCTTGTCGTGGTAGTCATTTCTTCAATACAGAGAAAGGTGTAACTGCGTAAGTATATGTAAAAAAATATGTAAAGCACCATTCTCTTATGAGTTTGGTGCTTTTTTTTGCAAAAAAATGTACATTTGGCAACTAATATTGAATTTCAACAATGTAACGTGAATTAATAATTCATAATTAAAAATTAATAATTAAAATTATGGGATTTCCACTAAGAAGCGAATCATCGACACAGGGTCGACTTATGGCAGGAGCACGAAGTTTATGGCGTGCCAATGGTATGAAAGAAGAGCAAATAGGCAAACCAATTATTGCTATTGCCAATTCATTTACGCAATTTGTTCCGGGACACGTGCATTTGCATGATATAGGTCAAAAAGTAAAACAGTTGATTGAAGCTCAAGGGTTTTTTGCAGCCGAATTCAACACCATTGCTATTGACGACGGTATTGCCATGGGTCATACCGGTATGTTGTATTCATTGCCTTCGCGCGAGTTAATTGCCGATAGTGTGGAATTTATGTGCAATGCTCACAAAGCCGATGCTTTGGTATGTATAAGCAATTGCGACAAAATTACTCCGGGTATGCTCATAGCTGCTATGCGTTTGAATATTCCTACCATTTTCATTTCGGGTGGTCCTATGGAAGCGGGCGATGTAGATGGCGAAAAACTTGACTTGGTTGATGCTATGGTTATGGCGTTAGATTCTGATGTGTCTGATTCAAAATTAGATGCAGTTGAAAAAAATGCATGTCCTACCTGTGGATCGTGTTCGGGTATGTTTACCGCAAATTCTATGAATTGCCTCAACGAAGCTATAGGATTGGCATTGCCGGGCAACGGTACTATCGTTGCCACGCATGTAAATCGCACGAAATTGTTTGAACAAGCAGCACAAAAAATTGTAGAAAATACCAAAAAATATTACTTCGATGGCGACACTTCTGTATTGCCTCGTTCTATAGCTACTCGCAGTGCGTTTATGAATGCTATGAAACTCGATATTGCTATGGGTGGTTCTACAAATACTGTATTGCACTTGTTGGCAATTGCATACGAAGCAGAAGTACCATTTAGCATGAAAGATATGGACGAACTTTCGCGACAAATTCCTTGTTTGAGCAAAGTTGCTCCGAATTCTAAAAAATACCACATAGAAGATGTAAACCGCGCCGGCGGTATTCTTGGCATTCTTGGCGAACTTGACCGTAAAGGATTACTTGATACTTCAGTTTCTAGAGCCGATGGGTTAACCCTCAAACAAGCACTTGACACGTACGACATTATGCGACCAACTGCCAATGCCAAAGCTATAGAGATATACAAAAGTGCTCCGGGCTACAAAGCAAATTTGGTAATGGGTTCGCAACAAAATATGTATAAAGAATTTGATACCGACCGCACAAACGGGTGTATTCGTAGTGTAGACCATGCCTATACACAAGATGGTGGCTTGGCAGTATTGTTCGGTAATATTGCAGAAAACGGTTGTATTGTAAAAACTGCCGGTGTTGATGAGTCAATTTTCCGTTTCGAAGGAACTGCTCGTGTATTCCATTCACAAGAAGCAGCCGTAGATTCTATTGTAAAAGGATTTATAAAATCGGGCGATGTTGTAGTGATCATATACGAAGGACCAAAAGGTGGTCCGGGCATGCAAGAAATGTTGTATCCTACGTCATACCTTAAATCTATGCATTTAGGTAAAGAATGTGCATTAATTACCGACGGACGATTCTCGGGTGGAACTTCAGGCTTATCGGTTGGTCACGTATCGCCCGAAGCAGCAAGTGGCGGTGCTATAGGTTTGGTTCGTGATGGTGATAAAATATTGTTTGATATACCAAATCGCAAAGTTGAATTGTTAGTGAGCCAAGATGAGCTATCTGAACGCCGCAAACAAGAACTTGCAAAAGGAAAAGATGCATTTAAACCAAATCGCAAACGCGAAGTGAGTGCTGCTCTAAGAGTATATGCAGCACATGTATCGTCGGCAGATTTGGGTGGTGTAAGAATAATTGAGTAAAAAGATTGAAAGTTACAAGGTTGTAAAGAAAAAATCCCCCTTTACAAACTTACAAACTTACAAACTTTACAAACTTTATAACTAATTACAATGAGAATGTCAAAAAGATACGATGCCTTTGTAACATGGGCATCGGGAATTAAGGTTCCAATAAACAAAAAAATACTTGATCAAATGGCTGCATGGTCAACAAGTATGAATGTAAAAGTAAACAAATCTACCTTGCTTTCGTGGCGTGTGCTTGAAACCAACAGTATGTTTGCCGACAGAATTTCTGACGTGCCGAAATCGTTTATTCGCGAAATCTTAAAAGTTGCCATTTCTCCAAATATTATATCGTTTGCCGGAGGTTTGCCCAATCGCGATTTGTTTCCGGTACAAGCACTCAAAGAAGCTTCGAACAGAGTATTTGATGCCGATGCCGGCGATGCCTTGCAATATAGCACTACCGAAGGATATTTGGCATTGCGTAAATATATTTCGGAACGCTACAAAACAATAAAAGGCTTGAATATAGAACCAAAAAATATTCTAATAACTACCGGTTCACAGCAAGGCTTGGATTTACTTGGCAAAACTTTTCTCAACGAAAACGACCGTGTAATAATAGAAAAACCCGGATATTTGGGTGCTATACAATTGTTCTCTATATACAAAGCTCGATTTTCACCTGTTACCCTTAATTCCGATGGATTAGATTTGGCTGAATTGACCAAAGCATCGAGTTTGCGAAACACAAAATTGATGTATACAGTACCAAATTTTCAGAACCCTACGGGCATAACATACAGCGACAAAAATCGTGAAGCTATTGCCGAAATTTTGCGAGGCAAACCACTTATGCTTATCGAAGATGATCCGTATGGTGATTTACGTTATACCGGTTCGCATCAGTCGTCGTTTATGCATTATTTACCCGAACAAACTATTTTGCTGGGTTCGTTTTCCAAAACAGTGGTTCCATCGTTCCGAATGGGATGGATAGTTGCCCCCGACGAAATTATGGAAAAACTCATCATAGCAAAACAAGCATCAGATTTACATACCAATTATTTTACACAAAAATTGCTGGTAGAATACCTGCTCAACAACGATTTGAACGAACATATTAATAAAATCAAAGAAGTATATGGTCGTCAATGTATGGCAATGATAGAAAGTTTGAAACGTCATTTCCCCGAAAATGTAGAATATACACTACCCGAAGGTGGAATGTTTTTGTGGGTAACATTGCCCCAAGGAATTTCGGCTATGGAATTATTTCAAGAAGCTATAAAACAAGATGTTGCGTTTGTACCCGGTGATCCTTTTTACACAAGTTCGAAAGAAATTGTAAGTACATTACGTCTAAATTTTTCATGCGTTGATGAACAAACTATCGAAAAAGGAATTGCTCGATTAGGTGCAACAATTCGCGAATTTATGGAAAAACAAAAACAATAATATCATGGAACCACTAAAGAATCATACCAAACGAGTCTGCGAATAAGATACACATATATTCCGCTATAGAATTATAGGAATAGAAAATATCAAATTCTAAGAAAAATAATATACATACGATAATTATACAATACAGATATGAACAAACAAACGACACAAATTACAGGCTCCGAGGCGTTATTACGCATATTGACCGAAGAAGGAGTTGATACCATATTTGGATATCCGGGTGGAGCCATTATGCCGATTTACGATAAATTATACGATTTCAGCGACAAATTGAAACACTACCTTACTCGCCACGAACAAGGTGCGGTACATGCGGCACAAGGCTATGCACGTGCTACGGGCAAAGTAGGTGTATGTTTTGCCACCTCGGGTCCGGGTGCAACCAATTTGGTTACCGGTATTGCCGATGCTATGCTCGATTCTACACCAATAGTTGCTATTACTGCACAAGTAATTTCGCCACTTTTAGGAACCGATGCGTTTCAAGAAATAGATGTAATAGGAATAACAATGCCTATTACCAAATGGAATTATCAAGTAACCTCTGCCGACGAAATTCCCGAAGCTCTTGCCAAAGCATTTTATATTGCACAAACAGGGCGTCCGGGTCCGGTATTAATAGATATTACCAAAGATGCACAATTGCAAATGCTCGACTTTTCATACAGCAAATGCACCTACATGCGAGGGTTTTATCCATATCCAAAACTTGATGAAAATGCGGTGATACAAGCAGCAAAATTGATAAACGAAGCTAAAAAACCATTGATTTTGGCAGGACAAGGAATAAATATTTCTCGTGCTCAAAAAGAATTGAAAGAATTTTCTGAAAAAACAGGCATTCCGGTAGCTACTACTATTTTAGGATTGAATGATATAGGTTCTGACCATCCTAATTATGTAGGTATGCTTGGCATGCACGGAAATTATGCACCAAACATAAAAACCAACGAAGCCGATGTAATAATAGCTGTAGGAATGCGATTTGACGACCGTGTTACCGGAAATGTATCGAAATATGCAAAACAAGCACGCGTAATTCACATAGAGGTTGACAAGGCAGAAATTGGCAAAATAATACAACCGGAAGTTGCTATTCATTCTGATGCTAAAATTGCATTGAAATCATTGATACAAGCGGTGCAAAAAAATTCACACGAAGCTTGGATGCAGGAATTTAAACAAGCTCATGATGTTGAAATACAGAAAATTATAACCAAAGACACACAGCCTTCCGATGGTGAAATAAAAATGGGTGAGGTTATAAAGATGATTTCTGACAAAACCAAAGGTCAAGCAATTGTAGTAACCGACGTAGGGCAGCATCAAATGGCAACGTGTAGATATTACGATTTTAAAGAAGGTTCAGAAATTATTACATCTGGGGGATTAGGTACTATGGGATTTGGATTGCCGGCTTCTATGGGTGCTAAAGTTTCGAGTCCTCATAAAGACACGGTAGTATTTATAGGTGATGGTGGATTTCAGATGACTATTCAAGAATTAGGAACCATAGCTGCCAACAATATTGGGGTAAAAATTATTATACTTAACAATAATTTCCTTGGTATGGTTCGTCAGTGGCAAGAACGTTTCTTCGATGCTCGTTATTCATTTGTAGACATACAAAGTCCCGATTTTATAACTATTGCCAAAGGATATGGAATAAATGGTGTAAAAGTTACCGAACGCAAAGATTTGCAAGCAGCTATAGATGCAATGTTTGCCAAAGAAGAACCATTTTTACTCGAAGTAAAAGTTGAGAAAAAAGAAAATATACTTCCTATGATAGAACCGGGATTGGGAGTTGCAGATATTAAATTAGAATAAACGATATAAAACACAGATACTATGGACAAACAATTATATACCATTGCGGTCTTTACCGAAAACCATATTGGACTGCTCAACAAAATAACTATTGTATTTACTCGACGTAAAATTAATATCGAAAGCCTTACTGTGTCTGAATCGCAGATAGAGGGAATTCATAGTTTTACCATTGTTGTAAAATCTACTAAAGAGTCGGTAATGAAAGTTGTAAATCAAATAGATAAATTGGTAGAGGTAATCAAAGCCTTTTATTACGACGAAGACCAACTGATTTCGCAAGAAGTAGCCTTGTACAAAATGCCAATTTCTGCAATTTCTCAAGGGGTAAATATGGGACAATTTATACGCGAGAACAACGCACGAATCCTAGATATGCATACCGAATTTTTTGTAATTGAAAAAACAGGTACAACCGAACAAACACAAGAATTACTCGAAAAATTGAAACCATTCGGTATATTGGAATTTGTGCGATCGGGACGAGTAATTGTAACAAAACCAATGAAACCGCTTACCCAATATATGGAAGAAAAGCATGCAGCACATGTGTATGTGAAACCGTAAATAATTATGAGTTTTGAGTTCTTAGTTTATAGTTAATTGTAAACATATATAGGCAATCCTTTGTGGTTGCCTATTTTTTTTCACCACAGATTTTCACAGATTTTATTTTTTTTTACAGTCCTCCACTTTGGAAAATACAAATGCAAAGAAAGTAATGTCTTATTGCCGGAAAAGTGTCTAATGGAAGCCGAGGAACAGCTTTAAATTCTTTTATTTAATGCTTTTTGACACATAAATAAACCGATATTTGTAATTGAAATTTCGAAAACGAGTTGCAATTACTCATTACACTACCATACAATCTATACAAATATATTGTCTGAAAACCTGTTCATATTTAGTTCATTATTTTATAGTACAAGTTTCACGGATTTTTTCGAACTTTGAATGATTTTTTAGTATGTATCCAAATTTTACCTATGGACGAAGTTCAAGATAATACAATACAAGCCAAACAAGATTCCGATATTCAACATATTAAATATATATCGGGGCAATTTGAGGATTGGTTTTTGGACTATGCTTCGTATGTAATTATGGAACGTGCAGTACCGTATATTAACGATGGCTTAAAACCGGTACAACGTCGTATATTACATTCTATGAAACGTATGGACGATGGCAGATATAACAAAGTTGCCAATATTATAGGACATACTATGCAATTCCACCCACATGGCGACTCATCAATAGGCGAAGCTTTAGTAGGATTGGGACAAAAAGAATTGTTAATAGATACTCAAGGTAACTGGGGTAATATATACACCGGCGATAGTGCAGCTGCACCTCGGTATATTGAAGCTCGGCTATCGAAATTTGCAAACGAGGTAGTATTTAATGCAAAAACTACTATTTGGAAATCTTCATACGATGGAAGAAACAAAGAACCAATAACTCTTCCTGTAAAATTTCCATTACTTCTTGCTCAAGGAGTTGAAGGTATTGCTGTGGGCATGGCATGTAAAATTATGCCTCATAATTTTAACGAACTTATAGATGCAAGCATAAAATATTTGCAAGGAAAACCATTTGAATTATATCCGGATTTCCCAACAGGCGGATACATAGATGTGTCGAAATATAATGAAGGATTACGCGGTGGTGCGGTAAAAGTGCGTGCTAAAATTGTTAAAATAGACAATAAGACACTTGCTATAACCGAAATCCCTTATGGAAAAACAACTACAGCGGTTATAGATTCTATAATTAAAGCAAATGAAAAAGGCACTATAAAAGTTAAAAAAATAGATGACAATACTGCAGCAAATGTAGAAATACTCATACATCTTCCTCCAAATGTATCGCCCGACGAAACCATAGATGCCTTATATGTATTTACCGAATGCGAAATTTCTATATCACCCAATGCAAGTGTTATTATTGAAAAATCGCCTGAATTTATAGGTGTTTCGGATATTCTTCGAATTTCAACAGATAAAACAGTAGAATTGCTCCGAAGAGAACTCGAAATTCGCATGGAGGAACTCAAAGAAGATTGGATGAAGACCTCGCTCGAGAAAATTTTTATTGAAAAAGAAGTATACGAACTTATTAAACCTTGTAAAACAGAAGAAGAAATATTAACTACTATTTTTAAAGGTTTAGAGCCGCATGTTAAAAAATTCTGGCGTCCGGTAACTCGCGAAGATTGTGTTATACTTTCTAATATTCCTATCAAACGCATTTCTAAATTCAGCTCGTACAAAGCCGATGAGTATATTAAAGAAATTGAAATTGAAATAGAAGAGGTGAAAAATCATCTTGCACATATTGTTGAATTTGCAATTAATTATTTCACCCAAATACAAAAAAAATACGGCAAAGGTAAAGAACGTAAAACCGAAATTCGGAATTTTGAACAAATAGAAGCTACCCAAGTTGTAATAGCAAATACTAAATTATATGCAAATTTAGAAGATGGCTTTGTTGGCACATCGCTCAAAAAAGATACTTTTATTTGCGATTGTTCTGATATTGATGATATTATTGTGTTTATGCAAGACGGCAAATACAAAATATCAAAAGTATGCGACAAGGCATTTTTTGGAAAAAATATAATACATATTGCAGTTTTTCGCAAAAACGATGAACGTACAATTTACAATGTAGCATACAGAGATGGCAAATCGGGTATAACCTACATGAAACGATTTGCTGTAACGGGCATTACACGCGACAAAGTTTATGATGTTTCCAAAGGAACTCCTAATTCTAAAATCATGTACTTCAGTGCCAATCCTAATGGCGAAGCCGAGATTATTAAAGTATACCTCCGTCAAAATCCTCGCTTGCGAAAAACTATTTTTGAGGTAGATTTTAGCACTCAAGTTATTAAAGGACGAAATTCGCAAGGCAATATTTTAACCAAACATCCGTGTTTTAAAATTATTAAAATAGAAGAAGGTGTTTCTACATTAGGAGGTAGAAAAATATATTTCAATTTCGAAACCAAACGACTTAACGATGGTGGATATGGCGAATATTTAGGTGAGTTTAAAGGTTCAGACAAAATATTGGTAATAACCAACGATGGTAAATATACACTCACCACCTTTGATTTGAGCAATCACTACGAATACGATATTTTGAAAATCGAAAAATTTGATGATTCAAAAATATGGACAGCGGTATTTTTCGATGGCGAACAAGACAATTATTATATTAAACGATTCGAAATAGAGGAAACCGGTAAATTCATAAGTGTGATAGGCGACCACGAAAAATCATATTTAGTTGCAATAAACGATGATACCTATCCGCAATTACAGATTCAATTTGGAGGCAAACATTCTTCGCGCGAAATAGAATTAGTAGATGTAGATGAATTTATAGGAGTAAAAGGAGTAAAAGCTCGTGGCAAGCGTATTACAACGTTTACGGTTAAAACTATGACATTTATTGAGCCTCTCGAAAAAGTTGTATCAAGCGACGAAGAAATAGACCCTGAGTTAGAGATTGGCGAAGAATCTGATGAAGACATAATAGAATTAGATCAGGACTCTACCATAGAAGATTTGGAGGAAGATGAAACTACCGATGAAAATACTACGATAGAAGAAACTACAATACAAAAAACTCCTTCAAAACCGGTAAAAAAAGACGAACCTCCTCAATCAAATTCAGGAACACCAAGTCAGATGTCGTTATTCTAACGAGAACTTTTGGTAATTGGAATATTTGTAAATCTACCAATAACTCCTAAAGGTAATTTTTTACCAAAAGAATCTTGCAAATATAATTCACCAACTTCTTTAGGAGCTTTATATGAACTAAATATAGTATGTAGAAGATTCTCAATAATCATTGCAGAAAACCCTAACGAATATGTGTTAAGAATAAAAAAATACTGTTTCGTATCTAAAATTTTTTGCACATCTTTCAGTAAAGCATTTATATCACGTTCAAGTTTCCAATCTTCACCGTTTGTTCCTCTGCCAAAAGCAGGAGGATCCATTATTATACCTTGATACACATTACCACGCTTAATTTCGCGAGCTACAAATTTTCGTGCATCTTCAATTATCCATCGAATATCACGAAGCCCGCTGTCTTCCATATTCTGACGAGTCCAATTTACAACTTGTTTTATTGCATCTAAGTGTGTTACATCGGCACCGGCTGCTCGTGCAGCTACCGATGCTATGCCGGTATATCCAAATAAATTCAACACTTTCAATCCTGGGCGTGAAGAACATACTGCATGCATATAATCCCAATTTACTGCCTGTTCGGGAAATATACCAACATGTTTAAATGAAGTAAATTTCAAATTACAGGTTAATTGTAATGCATGATATTGAATCCTCCAAGAATCGGCACATGGTTTAAATTGTATCCATTCGCCGCTATTACTTGAATTTGCTTGAAAACGAACGGTAGCTTTGTGCATCCATTCACTTTCACTCATAGATTTATCCCATACTGCTTGGGGTTCGGGACGAATTGTAACATACGTTCCAAAACGTTCTAATTTTTCAAAATTACCCGAATCGAGTAATTCATAGTCTTTCCAATGCGTAGGTGTAAAATATATCATGTTCGTTGTAAATTGAATACAAAAATACCAAAACAAATATATATTTTTGTATTTCGTGTAACATTTGTATATTTGTATAATTAAAAAAAGAAAAATTATGGCAAAAATAAACGAAACCTCATCATTTTTGACAAACATGATAACTGCGGGAACCAGCATAACCGGAGATATTTCATGTAATAGCGATATTCGCATTGAAGGTAGCCTTAAAGGAAATTTAGTAGCTAAAGGTAAATTGGTGATAGGTAGTACCGGCGAAATTAAAGGTGAAGTTTCGTGCCAAAATTGTGATATTGAAGGCATTCTCGATGGAAAAATTACTATTCAAGAATTACTTTCGTTTAAATCAACCGCAAAAGTTACCGGCGATATAATTACGAATAAACTTGCTATAGAACCCGGAGCAATATTTAGCGGCACTTGCACTATGAAAAACGATACATTTGTTGCCGATCCTGCAAAAAAAATCGAAATAATTGAAAAAAAATCCTAACTATAGGAACGCTTTAAAATATTCAAACATAGGATTTCAAATGCTTGCCATTATTCTAATTGGCGTATTTGGCGGGCAAGCATTAGATGAATATTTTGACCTTACTAATTCCCTTTGTACTATTATTTGCTCTTTGTTGTCGGTTTTTGCAGCAATATATGTAGCCATAAAAGATTTTATTCGAATAGGTAAACAGAACCAAGACTTACTGTAAGAATAAAAACGCTAAATAATTCTGAATTCAAGATGATATAAGAAAAAAAATCGTAAAATATAATTATTGAAAATAGCCTCAGCGAGGCGACAGTAGTATACATCATATACATTCAATTGTAATATCGCTCCTACGGAGCTTTTGAATTTTTCTATTGCACTCGCACTACCATACTATAGCTCCTACGGAGCTTTATTCCAAATGCTGTTTAATGAATTATTGGTGCATATATGGGCATTAGTGGCAAGTGTAAAAAAAGACAAAAACTATGAAAACAAATTCAGTATTGAAAGAAAAAACATTGACTTTAAATGGATCAGCTTTAGGACTTGGTATGCTGTTTTCATTAATTGGATTATTGTCAATTATGGTCGGATATGGAATTCAAACAATAAGTATTTTTCTTTCGGGATTATTATTCCTTTTGATTGGTTTATTTGGAATGATCTCGATTGAATGTTTTGAATTAGACAGTCATAAAAGAACAATAAGATTATTTAAAGAATATTTTATTTTTAAACCTGGCAAATCGTTTCATTTGGATAACTTTAATACAATAAAAATTATTTTTGAAATTAGTGTTCCAAAACAAAACAAAACAAACACCACATTGACAGCTGCATCAGCAACATGGAATACGACTCAATTTAAATCCTTCGATATTTATTTGGTTGGGAATGAAAACGAAATTAAAATTAAACATTTTGTTGATGCTAAGAAAGCAAATGAATTTTTAAAGAAATTATCAAGTTTAACAGGTCTTCCAATTGAAGAACCTATTAGAAAAATTAAATAACTAAAAAGGAAATAAAAAATAACACCTGACACTAACCGCACCTATTAAGAATAGCGGGTTTGCAGTTATTTCGGCGGTCTTTTTCTCCCGTCGTTTTGGATAATTCGTAACCCAAGGCGGTGCCATTGGGCTGATTTACACATGGTGTTCAGCCAAAAAAATGTAAAATATAAATATTGTAAATAGCCTCAGCGAGGCGGAATTATGGTAGAATTATTTGAAGTATTCAAAATAAAGCCTCAGCGAGGCGACAGTAGTATACATCATATACATTCAATTGTAATATCGCTCCTACGGAGCTTTTGAATTTTTCTATTGCACTCGCACTACCATACTATAGCTCCTACGGAGCTTTATTCCAAATGCTGTTTAATGAATTATTGGTGCATATATGGGC
>MWCJ01000029.1 GCA_002069975.1 Bacteroidetes bacterium ADurb.Bin217
TAGAAAGTTAAATATACTAAATTTCCCTATGTTTACCAAAAATTTAAGCGTTTTTCTTACGTCGAATTGACGTTATTTATATTTTTGTCAAACGAGTATTACAAAAAATGAATAAAACTATAAGCAGTAAAAAATTATTACAAACAATAATAGCAGGTATCGAAGAAAAGAAGGGCAAAAATATATGTTCACTCGATTTCAAAAAAATTGAAAATGCTATATGTAAATATTTTGTAATTTGCGAAGGTGATTCAAATACACATGTGTCAGCTATTTCGAACTCGGTAATAGATTTTACCCAAAAAAAAGCAGGTGTAAAAGTATGGAAAACAACCGGTTTTGATAATGCAGAATGGGTAATTTTAGACTATGCAGATATAATGGTACATGTATTTCAGCCACATATTCGTTCATATTATGCTATCGAAGAATTATGGGCAGACTGTACTATAAAAGATTATAATTTATAAATAATACTATGGCTAACGACAAACAAACTAACGAAGAAAAACAAACACAAAATAATGAATCTGGAAAACCATCAATGCCAGGTTCAAAAAATCCCAAAGCTAATAATAATATATTTGTAGTGTATGCAATACTATTGGTTGCATTCATTGCTATAAACTTTATGGATTTAGGCTCATCCGGGGGAACAAAAACAACAGATTTGGAATTTTACCGCATGCTCAAATCTAATGAAGTAGAGCGAGTTGTAATAGTAAATAAAGAAATTGTTGAAGTATTTTTAAAAACTAATCCGGGAGCTAAAGATGTTTCTGGAGGAGCTAAACCAGAATACACGTTTAATATTGGTTCGGTAGAATCTTTTGAACGAAAAGTTGATGAAATACAAAGTTCATTTCCAGATACTAATAAAATAAGTATTGAACATCAAACACGTCATAATTATGTTGCCGATGTTATAGGATGGATATTACCTCTTATAATTCTTATAGGTGTATGGATGTTTATAATGCGAAAAATGGGTGGCGGAATGGGACCCGGTGCTCAAATTTTTAATATAGGAAAATCGCGAGCGAAATTATTTGATAATGCAGAAGATAAAGTAAAAACTAACTTTAACGATGTTGCAGGATTAGAAGAAGCAAAAATTGAGATACGAGAAATTGTAGATTTTTTGAAAAATCCAAAAAAATATACTGAATTAGGTGGAAAAATTCCAAAAGGTGCTTTATTGGTAGGACCTCCGGGAACAGGTAAAACATTACTTGCAAAAGCGGTGGCAGGCGAAGCCGGAGTACCATTTTTCTCTATGTCAGGATCAGATTTTGTTGAAATGTTTGTTGGTGTTGGAGCAGCTCGTGTTCGCGATTTATTCAAAGAAGCTAAAGCAAAAGCACCTTGTATTGTATTTATTGATGAAATTGATGCCATAGGTAGAGCCCGAGGCAAAAATCCAAATATGGGAGCAAATGACGAACGAGAAAACACTCTCAATCAATTACTTACAGAAATGGATGGATTTGAGACCGATAAAGGAGTAATAATACTTGCCGCAACCAACCGTGCCGATGTATTAGACAAAGCTCTTATGCGTGCCGGACGATTTGATCGTCAAATTCATGTAGAATTGCCAGATATAAATGAGCGTGAAGCAATTTTTAAAGTTCATTTAAAACCTATTAAAGTATCAGACGAAGTTAAACCGGAATTTTTAGCAAAACAAACACCCGGGTTCTCTGGTGCAGACATTGCAAATGTATGTAATGAAGCGGCATTAATAGCTGCACGTAAAGATAAAAAATCTGTTGAGAAACAAGATTTTCTTGATGCTGTAGACCGAATTATTGGAGGTTTAGAAAAACGAAATAAAATTATAACACGCGAAGAAAAACGAACTATCGCTTTTCACGAAGCGGGACATGCAACTCTTAGTTGGCTTCTTGAACATGCACACCCTTTAATTAAAGTAACTATTATTCCTAGAGGCAAAGCTTTAGGGGCAGCATGGTATTTACCTGAAGAACGGCAAATAACTACAAAAGAGCAAATAATAGATGAAATATGTGCTACATTAGGTGGTAGAATTGCCGAAGAAATTACGTTTGGTAAAATATCAACAGGGGCTCTTAACGATTTAGAAAAAGTAACCAAACAAGCTTATGCAATGGTTACATATTTTGGTATGAGTGACAAAATTGGAAATATAAGTTTTTATGATTCAACAGGACAATACGAATATGCATTTAGTAAACCATATAGTAATGAAACTGCTATATTAATTGACAAAGAAGTTCGTGTAATCATAGATGAAGCTTATAACAAAGCTCGCGAAATATTGATTAAACATAAAGATGGCTTAACACAGTTAGCTCAATTACTTTTAGAAAAAGAAGTGATTTTTAGTGAAGATTTAGAAAAAATATTCGGTAAACGTGAATCTTTCTCATCTCAAGAGCATAAACTTATTGATGAACCTAACGGAAATCAACAAAATTTATAGAATGAAGACTGATTCTACTGCAAAACAAGATATTCTCGAAGCACTTCGCAAACACAGACCAACGTGGAACTATGAGTATACAAAACTTACAGATACTTCTGAATATTTTGTGCAACCTCATGAGCCCTTACAAATATGGTTTAAAAAAACTCTCGAAAATTTAAGTGGCACATGCGAAATAGTTAGTTCACTTAAAGATGCTTTTGCATACATAAAAACTAGAATAGGTTCAACCAACATCTATTGTACCGATACCCAACTTCAACCTTTATTGGAATCATTTGCAATAAATTATTCTCAGAGTGATGAAGCATCACGAACAGCAACATATTCACTTACTCGCTGCGAAGCATTAGTGTCTCGCACAGCAAGCGTTTTAGTATCATCAGAGCATATGCAAGGGCGAAGACCTATAGCATCGGCTGAAATACATTTTGTGCTGGCATATACACATCAATTACACCCTGATTTTCCACAAGCATTGGCTCATATTGAAAACACATATGGAGATTCATATCCCTCGCAAATAACCTCTATAACAGGTCCAAGTAGAACTGCCGACATAGAAAAAACACTTGTTTTGGGTGCTCATGGACCAAAAGAATTAATTGTAATACTTATAGAAGAATAGCACGCATGAAGAACCTTATATTACGAATCATTACCGGAATAGTATACATTGGGGTTATTTGTGCATCACTTTATACAACACCTATAGTTTTTTATTCTATTTTCCTCGTATTACATATTCTTATTTTGCACGAATTTTATTCGTTACTTAAACAAAAAGGCATACATACCCATGCATGGTTTGCTATTCTAATTTCGGCATTGCTTTTTACAGCTTCATATTGTAAACACTATTGGCAAATGCCATTAGATTACTATATACTCTTGATTCCATTATTTATGGCAATTTTTGTATTACAACTTTTCAAAGACTCAAAAAAACCATTCCACTCTATTTCATACACTTTTTTAGGCTTACTGTATATTAGTATTCCGTTTGCATTATTACCAAATTTAGCATTTGCCGAAAATTCTCATGTATTTCAATCAAACATCATTATGGCTTTGTTCATATTTATATGGGCAAATGACACATTTGCGTATGTATGGGGAATGACATTGGGTAAACATTTACTTTTCCCTCGCATTTCGCCCAAAAAGACCGTTGAAGGATTTATAGGTGGTTTACTATCTACGGTAGGAATAGCATATATATTTTCAAATCTATTATTTTTCGAATTATCTGTTTTAGAATGGATTGGAGCAGCAATAGTTATAGTAATAGCTTCAACTTTTGGCGATTTAACAGAATCAATGTTTAAACGATATTTAAAAATTAAAGACTCCGGCTCAATACTACCGGGACATGGAGGATTTCTCGATAGATTTGACAGTGTAATTTTTTCAATTCCTGCTTTTTTTGCATATTTGCAAATAATTACTATGTAAACATTAAAACTATGAAAATACACAAAGAAGGGTATTCTACCATAATACTTGTGGGAGCAATACTAAGCTTAGTAAATTTATATCTACAACAAAAACAAGTACATGAATTTGTAATATATCCTTTTGCAATACTTTCATTTGGTTTTTTTATATTCATTGTAAGTTTTTTTCGAAATCCCAAACGTGTTTTTACATATAACGAACATGCTATTATAGCACCAGCCGATGGGAAAATTGTAGTAATAGAAGAAATCGAAGAACAAGAATATTTGCATTGTAAATGCCGACAAATTTCAATTTTTATGTCTCCTCTTAATGTGCATATAAACAGATATCCTTGTGCCGGAACTGTTATAGAAAGCATTCACCACGATGGGAAAAAACTACCTGCTTTTAACCCAAAATCATCTACAGAAAATGAACGAACTACTATAGTAATGCAAACAAATTTTGGCACAATATTATTTAGGCAAATTGCCGGTGCTGTAGCTCGCAGAATTGTAAACTACTCAAAAAAAGATGACAGTGCACAACAAAATCAAGAATTTGGTTTTATAAAATTCGGTTCACGCGTCGATATATTTATTCCTCTTTCAATGAATATTACTGTAGAAATGAATCAGGTTGTTTGGGGCGGACAAACTATAATTGCAAGCAAATGATATGACAATTCGTATTTCTATAATTGATTATAGCAATACCATACCTTTTGTTTATGGGCTTAAAAAATCTGCGTATATTTCAACTCATTCCGAATTTTATTATCATTATCCATCACAAGGCGTTCAAAGATTACAAGACAACACTGTAGATATATCAATAGTTCCTGCAGCAGCTATTTCAGAAATTTCGAATTCACACATTATCTCCGATTTTTGTATAGGAGCAATACAACAGGTAGCTTCGGTAAAACTTTTTAGCAAAATCCCTATACAACATGTATCTCATATAGTTCTCGATTACCAATCACGAACATCAAATTTACTTACAAAAGTATTGGCTCAAGAATTTTGGAATATCCAACCAATGTATACAATCGGAGAAGCCGGATACGAAACCGACTCGACTATAGAAAGCAAAATAATTATAGGAGATAGAGCAATGTTACAATATCCGGATTATCCATATTCCTATGACTTAGCTTACGAATGGTATCAAGCATTTTCTTTGCCTTTTGTTTTTGCATGTTGGGTTGCAAATAAACCTCTCCCTCCGGATTATATGCAAGAATTTAATTCGGCGTTACGCTTTGGCGTAGAACACATAGCAGATTCTATATCACAAAGCAATAAACGCGTGTCGTTTGATTTACACCAATATCTGCAGCATAATATTGATTATGCGTTTGACACTACAAAACAACAAGCAATGCAATTATTTATTGAAAAAATAAAATCACTACGTCAATAACAATAAATGATTAGAGTGTTTGTTAATAAATCACTCATAACTCAAAAGGCTGTTTAGGAACTTGCATGTGTGCAGGATTTATTTTTGTATAAAATAAAAACTGCATGAAATTAGAAACAGTTATACATACAATTTTACAAACTAAAAATTTTATAACTATTCCCGGATTAGGCAGTTTTGTATCACAATATCAACCGGCACGAATTATTCAATCTGACTACGTTAAATTTCTGCCACCACAAAAAATTTTAGCATTTAATACGCTCTTACAGCATGATGATGGAGTTCTTGTATCTGTATTAGAACACGAGTATAAATTAACAAAAGAGCAAGCGCGTAAAGAAGTAGATACATTTGTAAATACAACAAAAGACATTTTACAAACCACAAACATTGTAAATTTACAAGGCATTGGTACTCTTTACTATAATCATCATGCAATAGAATTTGAACCTGCAAACCAAAAAGTATCTACACAAGCATATGGATTAACCGATTTTTCAGTACATATTCTCCCTCAAGAAAGCAGATTGAAAGAATATGTAGAAAAAAAAAAAACTAATTTACCCCTTCATAAAAAAATAATAAAAACAACTTTTATATTATCTCCTGTTATTTTTGGAGCTCTTTTAATACCAAATATTATACATGCTCCTCATATGACAAGTATTATTTCACTATTTCGAGATACCGATGCATATGTTGACTTTTCTATACCGCGGAAACCAATACCGGTATTAGAATATAAAAAAACCGAACCAATTGAATCTTATCAACACCAACAAACGGCATTAAATCAATCAACTATAGAACATACAACTCAAGAAAAAAATACTACTCAGGCTGCAACACAAATAAAACAAACAAAACCATTGCAAGTTCAAACAAATATGACCATCGAACAAAGGGTTCAATATTATATAATTGTCGGAAGTTATAGTTCCGAAAAAAATGCTAAAATACAAGTTTCTAAACTCAAAGTTACATTTAGCAATGCCGGAATAATAAAAAAAGACGGTAAGATAAGAGTTTATGTAGAAACAGCATTTTCAAAAGAAGTTTTGAAACAATCGTTGGAAACAATTCAAAAACAAGAACCGTACAAAGCAGCATGGATTTATACACAAAAGGTATAGATATAACAATAAATTACATGTTAACTCGTTACAAGTAGCAATTAAAAAAAAAGAATTATGATAAAAAAAATTACAATGTTTATTGCACTCGGTATTTTATTATCGTGTAGTACAGGAGAAAAATCATCAAAAACTGAAGAGGTAGAAACACCATTAAATCCATCGGGATTTGTAATTCACCGTGGTATTAATATAAGCCATTGGTTATCGCAAGTGTATGGTTTTTCGAAACGCGATGTATTTTTCACCAAAGAAGATATTAAACTACTTGATAGTTTAGGATATGATCATATTAGATTACCAATAGATGAAAAGGAAATGTGGGACGAAAATGGCAAACCGATTCCTGAATCATTTGTATATTTACGTAATGCCTTAGATTGGTGCATGGATTATGAAATGCGAGTAATAGTAGATTTACATATTATTCGAAGTTTTTATTTTAATGCCGTAAATGAAGGTCATCAAAACACATTGTTTACCGACTCAAAGGAACAAGAAAAATTCTTTTCATTATGGAAAACTCTTTCAGATTCACTCAAACGATATCCTGAATCAATGGTAGCATACGAACTATTGAATGAAGCAGTTGCGGAAAATCCCGAACATTGGAATAAATTGGTAGAAGGCGGCGTAAAAACGATTCGCTCAAAAGAACCTGAACGCGTAATCGTTATAGGATCAAATATGTGGCAAATAACTAAAACTTTTCCCGATTTAAAAGTACCTGCAAACGATAAAAATATAATATTAAGTTTTCACAATTACGACCCCTTATTATTTACTCACTATAAAGCAACATGGACTGCGTATAAAGACTATTCTGATTCGGTTACGTATCCCGGACAAATTATTACGCAAGAATCATATGATAAAAATAAACATTTAGCAAAAAATGAAGGGTTACATGCTTTTGATGATGCACTTCAAATATATGGGCCTGAACAATTTGAAAAAATATTTATGCCTGCTATAGAAAAAGCAAGAAAATTAGAATTGCAATTATATTGTGGAGAATTTGGAGCCTTACCATATACAAACCGAAACGCCCGATTACAATATTACAAAGACATTGTATCAGTATTTGATAAACATAACATTGCATATTCTGCATGGGATTATAAAGGCTTATTTGGTATTAGATCTTGGGATTCTGAAAAAAACATCAACACATCTCTTGATACAGAATTATCATCAATTTTAACACAAAAAAAATAATACATTGTATTTGTAAATTATTTTTCATTACAAGTTAAAATTTAGCACACTACTATTTTCATGTTTACATTAAAAAACCCTTTATTTTTATTAAGGGTTTTTTGATTTTATAGCAATTTGTAATTAGGGATTTTAATGAAAAAATTGTCTTAATATTGTACGTTACACAATAAGTGATTTTATATGTAAAATATTATATATTAGAAAATTAAACGATTATTCTTAATATTCATGCAACATTTTTACCCTTATTTTGCACGAATTTTATACTATATAAATAATTTTATATACATATTTTTGTAATTGAGAAATTTTCTCTATTTTTAAAGATTGAAAATAAACGAATAAAAAGTAACTTAAAATACATATTTATGAAAACTATCGGTACATTCATGAAAGTAGCTGTTGCATTAATTTGCATGGTAAGTTTTACAACTGCATTTGCAGGTCCTCCTACATGGACAAGAGTAGACTACACAAACACTACAGCCTTTGTTGGCGAAGTTCAAATTAACGCTTACGATGCGGGGTTCCCCGTTACTGTAGTAGACGGCGATTATATTGGGGCATTTGTAAACGGTGAATGCCGTATGATTGCTCAAATATTTACATATAATGGTAAATTATATGTATCATCAGTAATTCATGGTGGGGATTTATTTGATAGTTATCCTTCTAATGATCCTTTAATTACAAATTCTCAAGAGTTAATTGAATTTAGAGTATGGGATAATTCTGCCACTGCGCAAGTTAATCGTACCGTAAAAGGCACGTTAAAAGCAACACCTGGGGGTGAAGTTTTAGATTATATAATAGGAAAACCAAATACCGATAGTCAATTAGCATCATTAACTGTTACCGGAGTTACATTAGTTCCTGCATTTAGTGCTGCACAAACCACATATACTGTATCTATGCCGGCAGGAAGTACATTGCCGGCTTTAGCAGCATATACAGCAACGGTAGCCGATTCGCGAGCAACTGTTACTGTAACTCCTGCAACAAATTTCACCACGGGTAACATAACTACAGTAGTAGTTACTGCCGAAGATGGAACAAAAACTACATATACAATAACATTTACCGAGCAGCCTTGTACCGTACTTGCTCCTACTGTTACTACACCGGTTCAATATTGCCAAGGTGCTACAGCTTCAGCTCTTACAGCTACCGCGTTTACAGGTTCTAATTTAAAATGGTATACCGTTGCAACAGGTGGAGCTGCATCTACAGTTGCTCCAATACCATCAACTGCAATAGTAGGTTCTACAACATATTATGTATCACAAACTACTACATGCGAAAGCCCTCGTGCAGCAATAGTAGTTACAATAAAAGCTACTCCTTCGGCTCCTGTTGCTGGTTCTAATAGCCCAATATGCCAAGGAGAAACACTTAATTTAACAGCAAGTACTATCACCGGTGCTACATACGCATGGTCTGGTACTTTGTATACAAATGCAACACAAAATCCTTCGATTGCCAATGCTACTCCAAACAATGCAGGAACGTATACTGTAACTGCTACTGTTAATGGTTGTACTTCAACCGCAGGTACTGTAACTGTTGTAGTAAATGCTACTCCGGTTACTCCTACTACTACATCACCTATTGCGTTAAATTTAGGCGACCCATCACCAAGTTTAACTGCTGCGGTAACCGATGGCGGAACAATTACATGGTATAATGCTTCAAATACTCAAGTTGGAACAGGAAGTCCTTATGCTACAGGTATTTCTACTGCTACCGAAGGTAATTATACTTTCTCTGTAAGTAACAAAATTGGAACATGCGAAAGTGCGAAAGTGCCTGTGTCTGTTACCGTTTCTGGTTGTACAGCTGCGGCTCCTACCGTTACTACTCCGGTAGAATATTGCCAAGGTGCTACTGCAACTGCTTTAACTGCTACTGGTTCTAATTTAAAATGGTATACCGTTGCATCTGGTGGAACTGAATTACCAGCTGCTCCAATACCTTCAACTGCAACTGTAGGTTCTACAACTTATTATGTATCGCAAACTACAACATGCGAAAGCCCTCGTGCAGCAATTGTTGTAACTATAAAAGAAACACCTGCGGCTCCTACTGCTGGATCTAATAGTCCAATATGTCAAGGTCAAACACTTAATTTAACTGCAAGTACTATCTCCGGTGCTACATACGCATGGTCTGGTACTTTGTATACAAATGCAACACAAAATCCTTCGATTGCCAATGCTACTCCAAACAATGCAGGAACGTATACTGTAACTGCTACTGTTAATGGTTGTACTTCAACCGCAGGTACTGTAACTGTTGTAGTAAATGCTACTCCGGTTACTCCTACTACTACATCACCTATTGCGTTAAATTTAGGCGACCCATCACCAAGTTTAACTGCTGCGGTAACCGATGGCGGAACAATTACATGGTATAATGCTTCAAATACTCAAGTTGGAACAGGAAGTCCTTATGCTACAGGTATTTCTACTGCTACCGAAGGTAATTATACTTTCTCTGTAAGTAACAAAATTGGAACATGCGAAAGTGCGAAAGTGCCTGTGTCTGTTACCGTTTCTGGTTGTACAGCTGCGGCTCCTACCGTTACTACTCCGGTAGAATATTGCCAAGGTGCTACTGCAACTGCTTTAACTGCTACTGGTTCTAATTTAAAATGGTATACCGTTGCATCTGGTGGAACTGAATTACCAGCTGCTCCAATACCTTCAACTGCAACTGTAGGTTCTACAACTTATTATGTATCGCAAACTACAACATGCGAAAGCCCTCGTGCAGCAATTGTTGTAACTATAAAAGAAACACCTGCGGCTCCTATTGCAGGTTCTAATAGCCCAATATGTCAAGGTCAAACGCTTAATTTAACAGCAAGTACTATCACCGGCGCCACATACGCATGGTCTGGTACTTTGTATACAAATACAACACAAAATCCTTCGATTGCCAATGCTACACCAAACAATGCAGGAACATATACTGTAACTGCTACTGTTAATGGTTGTACTTCAACTGCAGGAACTGTAACTGTTGTAGTTAATGCAATACCTTCAGCTCCTCAAGTACAAAATGTTACAGCTATAGCAGGACAAACAATTCCAAATTTAACCGCACAAGGCGAAAATTTAACATGGTATGAATCTGCTCAATTAACTGCAGGTGTTCAAACCCAATCGTTTGCTACAGGTAAAACAGCACCGGGAACATATACATATTATGTAACTCAAAAAGTATCTAATTGCGAAAGTGCTGCGGCAGAAATTTCATTAACTATTGAATGTGCTATCACTGCTCCTACGTTAGTTAAATCTCAAGAATCTGTTTGTCAAGGTAGTTCATATACATTTACAGCAATAATTACATCGGGTAACTTTGCTGTATGGACAAACGAACAAGGAACAGTAGTAGGAAATAGTGCAACATATACTACAAGCACTGCCGGAACATATTATGTAAAACAACAAAATGCAAGTGCAACATGTATAAGCGAAACTACAGCTGCTACTTTATTTGTTAAACCACTACCTGCAGCTCCTCAAACTACAAATGTAAGTGTATGTGAAGGAAATCAAGGAAGTTTATCAATAGGTGCTACAGCTTCATGGTATCAAAATCAAACAGATGTAAATGCATTGTACAATGGTCTTACATTTAGTCCTAATGTAACTAATGCCGGAACATACAATTATTATGTAAGCGAAGTATTAAATGGTTGTGAAGGTCCAAAAGCTTTAGTAACATATACTATAGAGGCTAAACCATCAATTACTGTAAACGATGTAATTGTAACATTTGGAGCTTCAGTTCCTGATTTAAGTGTAACCACAGCAGCTCAAAATACAGTAAACTGGTATGAATCAAACAAAACAATATTTATTCAATCGGGAACTTCGTATGCAAGTGGACAAACTGCAATAGGAGTATATACTTATTATGTAGAAGCTGTTAGTCCACTTCAATGTGCATCGGCTAAAACAGCAATAACATTGCAAATTACTGATTGTAATTTAACTGCTCCAATTGTAAGCTCTACAAATTCAAATGTATGTGCCGGCTCTACTAATCCAACATTACAAGCTACAGCTGCTGAAAATGTTCGCTGGTATTCAGATGCAGCATTAACACAAATAGTTTCAAATTCTGCACAATTTACACCTGCAGATTCAGAACCCGGAACCTATACGTATTATGCGGTACAATATGCAGCATGTGTAAGTCCTGCAAAATCAATTTCCTATACAATTAATGCTTTACCAAATCCACAAATATTTGCAGCATCAACTGTTAAAACAACAGATGCTCCTATTACAATTACCGTTTCACCTTTAGGTGGTAGTTTATTGGGAAGTGGATTACAAGGAACTACATTTGTTCCTAGTTCAGTGATTCCGGGCACCTACAACATTCAGTACTCGTATACCGATGCGAATCAATGTACAAAAGCAGTAATTCACACAATTCAAGTAATTCAAGAACAAACAGTTGATAGAACCCAATTAGGCGACACATTATTACGTGCAAATGCTATTTATGCTCAATATAGTGAAAATCCGCTATATAGCTCAGCAGCTAAAATTGAACTTCAAAATGCTATAACTATTGGACAATTCTATTACAATAATTATTTGAATTATGATAATACTGTAATGTTAGAACAAACTCTAGCGTTAAGCAATGCAATAACAGCGTTCTTACAAAGCTACAATCCGGTTACTGTAAATACCGATGCATTAGAAGCTAAAATTATTGAAGCAAATGCAACATATAATGCAAATCTTCCTAATGTAGGAACAAATCCTGGGCAGTATCCTGCAAGCAGTTTCATTGAATTACAAAATCAAATAAACATTGCTCAAAATAAAGTAGATAATCCTCCTGCAACACAATTAGAAGTAGATAATGCTGTAATTGTTTTACAAAATGCAATAGACGCATTTATAGCAACACAAGTTCCAAACCCTGCAGTAGAAAGTATTACAACAACTCCTACTTTAGTAAAACTTGTAATTAACGAAACGCATACGCCACAAGTAGTATATGCTCCGGTAGGCTCTTCAGGTACTATTCAATGGGTAAGCAGCAATACTTCTATTGCAACAGTAATAGCAGGAACAGGACTAATTACTGCAAAAGCAAAAGGAACAACATCTATAACAGGAACATTGTTAGAAGATCCTTCAAAAACTGTTACTGTAGTAGTTCAAGTAAGTGGAACTCCAGCATTAACTTCAGCTACTATGAATAATTTAGGTAACAAAATTATACTTGAATTTACCGAACCAATGTCAGAACCATCAGCATCAATATATACTGACATACAAGTTACCGGTGTAAATCCATACTTCTACACAGTTACAAATGCTGAACGCGATCCATCGAACATGAATGTAATAATACTTAGTTTAGGTTCTGTAATTGATAATCCATCGTTAGTGTCTGTAGTTTACAGTGGAAATTCATTACAATCAGAAGCAGGTGCAAATGTTCAAAGCTTTAATACAAAACTTACTGTTGATATTGATGTAATAGATGTAAATATCTTGGTTTATCCTACAGTTACATCATCTAAAGTAACATTAGTAGGTGTAGGTCAGGCAGATGTTATAAAATTAATTAGCTCTAACGGACAAGTTGTTTTAAGTGAAACTGTAAATGGCGACACACAAGAAATTGATGTAACAGCATTAGCTCAAGGTTCATACACTATTCTCGTAATGTCTAAAAACACTATACTTGTTAAAGCATCGTGTATTAAAAAATAGATAGTAGGTAGTTTTTTTCAAAATTTCTAAAGTAAAAAGGGTATACAGCAATGTGTACCCTTTTTTGTTTATAACTTATAGAAAAGAGATATTATCTTTTAATATAACATACTGTATTTTTGTATTCCAATTTGAATTGTCAATACTATGTATTGCAAATCAAGTATACATTGGAATATCAACATAATACATTTCTTATACATGCAAGAATTATTAGACGGATTAAATGAGTCACAGAAGCAAGCTGTTTTAAACACACACGGACCTACACTTGTAATAGCAGGAGCAGGTTCGGGCAAAACACGTGTTTTAACCTTTAGAATAGCATATTTACTTTCGCAGGGAGTTCCTTCATATAAAATATTAGCTCTTACATTTACCAACAAGGCTGCAAACGAAATGAAAGAACGTATAATTTCGTTAGTAGGTCCTGATAAAGCAAGAGATTTATGGATGGGAACATTCCATTCCGTTTTCTCAAAAATTTTACGATACGAATCGCAGGCATTAGGTTTCAACTCAAACTTTACTATTTACGACACACAAGATTCAAAAAGTTTAATTACTAAAATTATAAACGACTTACAACTCGACAAAGAGCATTACAAACCGGGAATGATTTATTCAATCATATCAAAAGCAAAAAATGATATGATAACTCCAGATGCATATATTCAAGACAAAGAGATACAAAAACAAGATTATTATAAAAAAGTACCACAAACAGGAATTATCTATAAAAATTATGTTGGTCGCTGCAGGCAGGCCAATGCAATGGACTTTGACGATTTACTCTTGTATACAAATTATTTATTCCATTCAAACCAGGAAATACTTCATAAATACCAACAACGTTTTGAATTTATATTGGTTGACGAATTTCAAGACACCAACAAATCGCAACATTCTATTGTTCGAAAACTAGGATTTCCGCAACATAATGTTTGTGTGGTTGGCGACGATGCTCAAAGTATTTACTCGTTTAGAGGAGCAAAAATTGAAAATATTTTAAATTTTAGTAAAGAATATCCAACAAGCAATATTTTTAAATTAGAACAAAATTATCGTTCTACACAAACCATAGTAAATGCCGCTAATAGTATAATTCAAAAAAATAAAAATCAAATTCCTAAAAAAACTTTTTCCGAATTAGAACAAGGAAATCTAATAACGGTATTGCACTCGCAAACAGATATTGAAGAAGGGGTTGTGGTTTGTAGAGAAATTAACGAATTAACCAGATACAATAGTAATTACAACGATATTGCAATTTTATATCGTACAAATGCACAGTCGAGAATATTTGAAGAAGTATTGAGAAAATATAATATTCCGTATAAAATATATGGCGGCTTATCATTTTTTCAACGAAAAGAAATTAAAGATATCCTTTCATATTTCAGAACTATAATAAATCCTCGCGACGAAGAAGCTATATCGCGAATAATTAACTATCCTGCACGCGGAATTGGTCAAACAACTATCGAAAAAATTACGCAATTGGCTTTGCGAAACAACATTTCTTTATGGGATGTTATACAGCATATTGAAAAAGCTTCAGACATATTACAAAAAGGAACAATATCAAAAATTGTTTCGTTTAGAACTATAATAGAAGCATGCATTGCCGATTTACAAACAGCCGACGCATATTCATTGGCTTCGCGAATAATTGAACAATCGGGAATATTTGCCGATTTAAAAGCCGACACATCTATAGAAGGCAAAAGCAGATTTGAAAATTTACAAGCATTACTTAACGGTATTAAAGAATTTGTTGAACAAGAAACAGAAGAAATATACTTACCTAATTATATCGAAAAAATTGCTTTATTAACCGATATTGACTCCGATGAAACCGAAAAACAGAACAAAATAACTCTTATGACAATTCATTCGGCAAAAGGTTTAGAATTCGAACATTGTTTTTTGGTTGGTTTAGAAGAAGGATTATTTCCATCAACTATGAATAACAGCAGCGAATATGATGTTGAAGAAGAACGCCGCTTGTTTTATGTAGCACTTACACGAGCCAAACAGTCAGCTACAATTTCGTATGCAACATCACGACGAAAATGGGGAAATTTAGACACTTGTAAACCAAGTAGATTTATTCAAGAAATAGATACTAAATACATTAAAAACTCGGGAAATAGCGGTTTTACAAATCAAAACTATTCGTTTTTAAACAAAGATGCTTTTCAAAAAAAACAGCAAACGCCACAATCGTTTGGTTCGTTTAAAAAACCAACGCAAGGAATAAAAATACCGGTTGACCCTACCTTTATTGCCGATAATCCGGAACATATAGAAGCCGGGCAAACAATAATACATGCAAGTTTTGGAAAAGGAATTGTAAAAGAAATTATTGGCAAATATCCAGATTCGGTTGCTCATATTCAGTTTACTGCAGCAGGTGAAAAAAAACTTTTACTCAAATTTGCAAAACTTAAAGTATTAGAATAATACCAGTAATTCTCTCACTTTTTTTCGTATTTTTGCATTATAATTTCAATATATATGGAGTATAATACTACACAAAAAAAACTAATTTTGCCCGAATATGGCAGAAATGTACAAATGATGGCGGAACACCTTTTACGTATAGAAGACCGCGAAAAACGTACAGAAGCAGCTCATGAGCTTGTTGCTATAATGACAAATATGAATCCTTTGGTTAAAGAAACTAAAGATTACAAACAAAAAATTTGGGATTTTTTAGCTGAATTATGCGACCATAAATTAGATATAGACTTTCCGTATCCTATTACCAAAACTTCGGAATTACCTCCTCCCGAAAAATTAGAATACAATACCAGTAAAATAAAATTCCGTCACTACGGATTAATTATTGAACGATTAATCGAAGCTGCTTCAAAATTTGAAGATGGCCCCGATAAAGAAGTTCTTATTAAAATGATTGCGAACCACATGAAAAAAACATATATAGCGTGGAATCAAAAATCTGTAAACGATTCTATTATCATTCATGATTTATTTAAACTTTCGCATGGTAAATTAAATCTATCGGAAGAAACTAAATTGATGCATGTAAGTGTAGCAAAAGAACAAACCAATAATCATAACAATAAAAAATTTGTAAATAGAAAGAATAACAACAATAATAATAAAAAAATTAAACGCAAATAATGGCTGTTTTTAGAATTACAGGCGGAAAAAAATTGCGAGGCGATATATATCCGCAAGGAGCAAAAAATGAAGCTCTACAAATACTTTCGGCTGTATTATTAACAAAAAACAACATTACCATACGCAATATCCCTCGCATTAGCGATGTGCTTAGACTTATAGAACTCCTTATGAGTTTGGGCGTTAAAGTAACTCAAATTAACGAACACGACTATACATTTCAGGCTAAAGACATAAATCTTGACTACCTGAATTCTAAAGAATTTTTAGCAAAAAGTACCAGCCTTAGAGGTTCTATTATGATAATAGGTCCTTTATTAGCTCGATTTGGAAAAGGTTTTATTCCTAGTCCCGGTGGCGATAAAATAGGACGACGACGATTAGACACACACTTTATTGGATTTCAAAACTTAGGTGCAGAATTTTCGTTCGATACTAAAACAAGTAGCTTTACGGTAACAGCAAAAAAATTACACGGTGCGTATATGCTTTTAGACGAGGCTTCTGTAACAGGAACTGCAAATATAATAATGGCTGCAGTATTGGCTGAAGGAACTACCACAATATATAATGCCGCTTGCGAACCATATATTCAGCAATTATGTAAAATGCTCAATGCTATGGGAGCTAAAATTTCCGGAATTGCATCGAATTTACTTACAATAGAAGGTGTGAGCGAATTAGGCGGTTGTGAGCACACAATACTCCCCGACATGATTGAAGTAGGTAGTTTTATGGGATTAGCTGCTATGACAGGTTCAGAAATTACCATAAAAAATGTATCTTACGATGATTTAGGTATCATACCTCAATCATTTGCTCGTTTGGGAGTTCAGTTTGAAAGACGAGGCGACGATATTTTTATTCCTGCACAAGATGTGTATACTATTCCAACATTTATCGATGGATCTATTATGCATTTAGCCGATGCTCCTTGGCCGGGACTCACTCCCGACTTACTTAGCGTACTACTTGTAGTTGCAACTCAAGCTTCGGGAAGTGTGCTTATTCATCAAAAAATGTTTGAAAGTCGATTGTTTTTTGTTGACAAACTTATAGATATGGGGTGTCAAATAATATTATGCGACCCTCACCGTGCTACAGTAATAGGATTGGGAAATAAACAAAAACTTCGGGCTACCACCATGTCTTCACCCGATATTAGAGCCGGAGTTGCTTTACTTATTGCTGCAATGTCGGCAGAAGGTACCAGCACAATTCATAATATAGAACAAATCGACAGAGGATATGAATCTATAGATGCTCGATTGAACGCTATTGGTGCAGAAATTATTCGTATAGATTAAAAAACTATTTTAAATCCCTATTAATGTCCAGCAGCTTCAATTGAATCTATGTCAATATGCTGTTTTTGTAATATTCGGCGAACAGCTATAGCAAAAAATGCCAAATACGCAAAACAAACTACCGCAACTATATACGACTGATGTATTCCAATAATATCAGCTAATTTTCCTTGAATTGGAGGAATTATACCTCCACCAAGTATCATCATTATTAAAAATGCCGAACCTTGCGATGTATATTTTCCTAATCCCGTAATAGATAAACTAAAAATCGAAGGCCACATAATACTGCAAAACAATCCGCCCGATAAAAACGCATATATAGCTACCATTCCTTGCGAAGTCAATCCAACAATAGTTGCAGCTATTCCCAATACAGCAAATACGAACAACGTAATTGCAGGTTTATCTTTACACAATATCATAGCAAGTATTTGCACTGCTACACACAATATATAATAATATAATACTTCCATATTTTTACCAGAAATAGTATTTGCAGCAATTACAACTAAAAATGCAAGCACAGGAGCTGCAATTAATGCAATAGTTTTTGCACGGTTTTTTAAATTAAAGGCATGAACTGCACCTGCCCAACGACCAATCATCAAACTACCCCAATACATCGAAATAAAGGGTGCTATTTGCGACGATTCATATCCGCCAAATAAAGGTTGCTTGAGCAATTCTCCCAAATTACTACCGATAGCAACTTCTACACCTACATACGTAAATATAGCAAGCATTCCCAAAATCACTTGTGGATACTGCATAGCACCCCACCCAACGGAATTGCGTGCTGCACGTTGTTTCACAAACAACAAACCGACTACAACAACCGCCAAAGCACACACCAACCAGAGCATACGGTATTGTTCGGCATCTAAAAACGGAGCCTGCCAGCCATCGCTATACGAATGAAACACCGGCACAAACATACACAACAAAAGTCCGGTAATAACAAGTAGGGATTTAAGGGATTTATGTGCTTTTTCTACATGCTCATCTTGTATTCCTGCCGGCACTTTTTTTGAAAAATTGAATATAATTGCTGCCGTAACAAACAATATCCCAACGCAAGTATACAATACTATTACTTTATTTAATTGCAATCCTGCAATTTGTTCATCACTAATTTCAGACACACTTCCAAACAATGCAAATGCAACGATAAGTGGACCTAAGGTAGTACCTAAGGAATTGATTCCTCCACCTAAATTAATTCGACTACTTCCTGTTTTGGGGTCGCCCAACAATACAGCAAAGGGGTTGGCGGCTGTTTGCTGCAACGAAAACCCTAAAGCTACAATAAATAATCCGGTAAGCATTCCTACATACACATTGGAATATACCGCAATAATCATAGCTACGGCTCCCAAAGCCGAGAACAGCAAACCATATACAATACTTTTTTTGTAACCCCACGAATTTACCAAATCGGTACCTTTGAACGAACTGTATACAAACAAACCCAAAGCCCCAATATAATAGGCAGTATAAAATGCAAAATCTATCAGCTGCGACTGAAATTGATCGAGCGAAAAATAATGTTTACAAAAGGGTATAAAAATACTATTACCCGCTGCTATAAACCCCCAAAAAAAGAACACGATAACCAAGGTGTACAATGCCGGGTAATTTGTTTTAATTGCTGTGTGTGACATATACTAAAGTTTTTAGCAAAATAACCAAAAAAAATTGACTTAATACACTCACACGCACAGAGATTTATATAAATTTGTAGAAAAGAAGATTGAGCTGAACATATGCATGTAAAGAAATTAACTATTCATAACACATAAGGCTCCTTTGACTTTATAGACGTTCCAGACCCTTTGAACTTTTTAGACTTAAAATATTTGCATATGAAACCCACATTTTAAATATGATTAACACAAAATAGGATGAATAAAAACTTAGTATACAAATTATTATATGTAACAAGTAATGTGGGTTCCATCCGACCTTTGAAAATTAATTTTTTATTCTGATGAAACATATTATTACCCTCAGTATCATTATCTTAATTGCAATAAGCAGCAATGCTCAAGATACGTTATTTTTTAATTCGGGTACACAAATTCGTTCAAAAGTGCTTGAAGTTAAACCTGATGTAGTAACATACAAAATATACGAAAATATTGAAGGACCTACGTACACTGTATACAAACACGAACTACATACTATTCATTACCAAAATGGGTATGTAGAAACTATTCAAGTGGTTGAGGATTCGCCCACACCAAAAAAAGAATTGAACACACACGCAGAATTACCTTCGGCAACCGAGTCGCCAACAAAACTTACGTGCAAAAAAGGTGTTGTAAAACTGGATAATACAATTTTATCAACCCAGCAAGTAAAAGAACTTTTCAAAACAAATCAACAGGCGTTAGATTTATATACAAAAGGTAAAAAAATCGAAAAAGTAGATAATATTTTAGCCACAGCTTCTTTAATAATAGTAGGTTCGGTAGCAGTATTGCAATTGGGTGGATATGTTGGCACACCGGCTGTAATAGGAGCTTGCGTTTATTTTGTAGGAGCATATACCACTGCTACAGTATTTAGAACTATAGGTCGTTCAAAAATTAAAGAATCGGTTGCATTGTATAACGGAAGTATTCAGAAATAAATTATACATACACACGTAGTTACCAACTAAGCAAAAGACGAAATAAACCAATAAACAAACAGAAAAATAACACCAACCCACACTCAAGCACATTGCAATTTTTCCTTCGCACAAATCCACTTGAAATTGCAAAGAGCTTTAGCTTTCCTTTGCGCAGAAAGACTTTATGAGGTGGAATATTTCTCTAAAAGATACATATTTACATATGTTATATTTTTTTGCCATTTTATAAGTTGTATTATTATTATTTGTATTTTTATACAAATTATCAAATCATGAAAAAAATAGTATTTATATTTCTTTATCTTTTTAGTGCTTTTTATACTATTTCATCAGCACAAACCGACACGCTTCAATTATTAACAAATAATTCATCAAAAGAGTGGTTTTATAAAGAAATATTAGGAGATGGAAAACTTTGGGAAGAAGATGGTGTAAATATGTGTATGTATCAAACTAAAATAGTATTTAAAAGTAATGGATTATTTGATAAGATTTCACCATGTACCTTTCCATCATCCTCATATAATAATGTTTTTTCAGTTTCCAAAGATACCTTGTTTTGGAATTATGAACCCGTATTTATTATAAGTATTACAGAAGATACATTACGTTTGTATGAGAAAGCATTTGTAAAAGTTAATAATGTTGTAACTGATACTATTGAATGGAACTTTATGTTTATTTCATCTAACAATTCAACGGAAATACCATCAATGGTACAACCAAATGATTTTACAATGTATCCAAATCCATGTAAAAATCAATTTTCAATTAATGGTCTCACTAATTATAACAATATAATGATTTGCAACGAAAAAGGACAAATGTTTTATGTTCCAATAGAACGAAATGGCAGTGTTTTACATGTCGATACATCATCATTAGAAAGTGGAATTTACCAATGTATTATAGGAGCTAACAAAAATAATATAACAAAATCATTTATTAAACTTTAAATATTTCAATCATGAAAAAACTGCAATTTTAGGAGTTTCTAACATACAAAACATATATTGAAAGTAATGATTTTAAAAAAGAAGTTACTGTTGTTGTAAAATATGTTGTAAAATAATTTTATTAAACTATGCTAAAATATATTTTCATATTTCTCATATCTATTACAATCACATCTTGTAGAGTAAAAAATTGTGAAACCTTAACATCTGAAGATTTAGAATGGGTTCCATATATGTTTCAAAATCAAGAAATCACATTTATAAATACTGAGGATACAACTGATACATTATTATTTACAGTGAGAATTTATCCTCCACAACAAAATGAGTTAGATTTTGATTATTGGAATCAAAGAGATGATATATGTGGTGAAGCTATATATATCAAATATGTTTCTGATTCATCGTTCTTTGCAATAGGATTTTCTATTTACAGAGCATATAACCAAATGGGACTAAATACAAGCGGTTCAGGTGGCATCGCTGGAGGTTCTTATAAAGAAATTGGTTTTAATGCCGGTATTTTTTATAAAGATTACGCAACACCTTATCATACCTATCATGATGTGTATATGTATATAAATAATAATGATTCTATTTGGTATGCCAAAAATTATGGTATTATAAAATACAATAAATATATATTACAATAACTATAACAAATAGAACAAAAACATATAAAGTATGAAATTTTTCTATTTATTCTTATTTATTGTATTTCACATACAAATATTTTCACAAACAGAAACTCGTAATGTCGAAGTTTCTTTATAGTAATATAGAAATTACCTACTACTTTTATGAAAAACCGAACTGCAAGTTAGAAAAAACTAACTGCTACTTGGAAATAAGGAACTGCGAGATAGAAAAAGGCAACTGCAAATACATAATTGCACAACAAAATGTGCATTTTAAAAATGTACGTACACGCCCTCCCGATAATTCCATGCACTTTCGTGTTTTTTCATATATTGGATTACTCTGATGTATACCGAAATACAAAAACAATTAGTATTTTTGTATTATATTGAATTAAAAAGTATGAAAAAATATATCCTCTGTATAATTTTAAGTGTAAGCATTATAAGTATTGCTTCGGCACAATCTGCAAAAAAATTATATAAACTCTATAATTCTCGCGAATTTGTAAAATGTTTGGTAAAATGCGATGCTGCCATTGAAAAATATCCAAATTTCTATGAGCCATACTACATCAAAGCTATAACATATTTTGAAATGGCTCAATTACCCGAAAAATATAAAGATGTAACCAAAGATCCGCTTATGGATTGTATAAAGACGCTGAGTATTTTACGTGCCAAAGACCCCGATGGAACCTTATTCGAAGAACATTCCGATACATTACAAATGATTTATAATTATGCCGATGCAGTTGCAAAATCGTTACGCGAAAAAAATAAAGATAAAGCTATCCTTATGTATCAGCGACTTATGCGAGCGTATAATCTTCATTCCAATGCGTTGGAACTTGCTACAATTTATGCTAAAGTGGGCGATTACGAACGATGCATGTCGCAAGTATCGCGTTTGTACGAAAAATATAAACCCGAAATTTCTTCGTCGCACGAAGATTACGATGCACTTACCAAAGGTGCTGTATTGCTTGCCGAAAATTGGATGTTCCGCGATTTGTTTTGGATAATAGAAACATATCGTGATAAATATCAAACGAATTATGCCATAAGTCATGGGTTTAAAAAAGCTCTAAAAATCAGTATTGATACAGCTCGCCATGATGAAGATAAAACTTTTTTTCAGGATTTTTCGAAACGTGGAATTGAATTATATCCCGACGATACCGATATTCAGAACCATATAGAAAAACGCTGGGTAGAGCTTATAGACAATACCGTGCAAAAATACCGAGAAACCGCAGGTGCCCGCACATGGCGTGATAGTGTATTGCTTCGCGATACCTATAAATACATGGAAATGGCTAAACAAATTATGCCAAACAGTGTTGTTTTCGATGAAAAACAACGAAAATTAAATGCCGAATTTCATATTGTGCCTTTTAGTTTCGAACAAGAGTATTTTCGTCGTACTGCTTTACAAGTTGTAAACCGATGGCGTTCGGAAGGCTGCCTGTGCGATACCGGACGATTGGTAACTGTTCTGCCTGTTCCCGAACTCGAATGGAATCCAATTCTGGAAAATTTGGCTCAAAATCATGCTAAGGAAATGTTTTGCTATAATTTTACCGACAATATTAACCAAGCCGGAGAAACTCCATGGGATAGAATTAAAAAAACCGATCTTAAAGGAATTACCTACGAAAACGAACGTGGGCTGAATTATATTCAAGCACTTAAAATTGTAGAAGTATTAGGATATGGATTTTCGTTCGAAGGAGTATATTCCGAAGAAGAAATGCAAAAAGTAATAGAAGCGGTAGTAACCAAATGGATAGAAACTCGATTGAGTCAAAATTGCATGAAACTCATGACACCTGACCTTACTCATGTAGGTATAGCAATGTATGGCGACAAGTGGGTACTATTTGGTGCTACTATACACGATATTGTAATTAAAGCTAATCGCGGTAAAAAATGAGTTTACTCCCCTACCACACTCCCACTCTCATAGAAGCCGGATGCGACGAAGCCGGCAGAGGTTGTTTGGCAGGTCCGGTATTTGCTGCAGCGGTAATTTTTCCTCAAGGCTATACAAACTCTCTCCTCCAAGATTCAAAACAATTGAGTCAAAAACAACGTGAATCTTTACGTACTCATATAGAATCAGAAGCATTGACTTGGGCTGTAGGTATTGTATCGCATACCGAAATAGATACCATAAATATTTTGAAAGCTTCGTTTTTGGCTATGCATCGTGCTCTCGACGCATTATCATGCAAACCTCAACATATCATAGTTGATGGCAACAGGTTTACACCCTATCATTCTATTCCTCATACCTGTGTAGTAAAAGGAGATGGAAAATATATGTCTATAGCTGCAGCTTCAATTTTAGCTAAAACTCATCGCGACGAATATATGGAACACATTCATAGCGAATTTCCCCACTATAATTGGAAACAAAACAAAGGCTATCCAACATTACAACATCGTAAATCTATCATTCAATTTGGAGTTAGTCCTCATCACCGACTAAGCTTTAATTCGGCAATTCAATTAGAATTGGAATTTTAAACATTTTTTACCTGTTGCTTTTGAATAAAAATTAAACTATTTCTATGTTCAATTCATTATATTTGTACAATTGATATAACATATTAAAACATATCGTATGAAATCTATTACATATAGCCTATCTCTTATTATTTGCATTGGTATTGTAGCTTGCAGTTCTCCCGAAGAAAAACGCAAAAAAAAGATACTCGATGCTATTGAAAAAACAGGTGATAAAGTTTCTGAAGAATCAGAAAAAACTATCGATTTTTTGCAAAGCAAAGAAAAAGAAATTAAAGAAAAAATTGAAGAATAAATGACTGTTCTGCCTGCTACTGTAAGCGATTTGTCTGCAATTTTAGATTTGCAGAAACTCTGTTATATACAAGAAGCCGAAATGTATAACGATACCACTATTCAACCTTTGCACGAACAATTAGAGGATTTAGAATTAGCTTTTTCGCAAGGAACATTATTTCTCAAAATGCAACAACAAGATTCTATTATAGGTTCGGTGCGTGCATACGAAATCGAAAAAACGTGCTATATTGGTAAATTAATAGTACATCCGCTCTTTCAAAATCGTGGTTTTGGTACTTCGTTATTATTTACTATCGAAACATTATTTTCCAATTGCGAACGATTTGAATTATTTACGGGACACAAAAGCGAAAAAAATTTGTACCTCTACAAAAAACTTGGATATCGCGAATTTGAACGAGTTTCGGTACACGATGGTTTAGAATTAATTTTTTTAGAAAAAAACACATTACTTTTTTAATTATTATGCTAACATTACCTGCATATTATAAAGCATTGGTGTTCGATATGGACGGCACTATGATACACAATAAACCTTATCACGATGCTGCATGGGTAGAATTTTGTAATCGACATTCCGTTCACATAGAATTAGAATCGTTTTGCAAAGCATATACGGGTAAAACAAATGCGGTAATCCTCGAAATGATTTTTGGTTCGGGGTTATCTACCGAACAAATTCTTGCATACGAATCGGAAAAAGAACTGATATACCGAGAATTATATGCACCTCATTTTAAGCTCATACAAGGGTTACCGGAATTGTTACAATCTGCCAAACAACTACAAATATTACTTGCTGTAGGCACATCGGCTCCGGTTGTGAATGTTGATTTTGTTTTGCACAAAGGCGCTATTTTTCATTTTTTCGACACTATTGTACATTCTGCAATGGTGAGTCAAGGAAAACCATCGCCCGAAATATTTCTAAAAGCAGCAGAATTATTACATATACAACCTACGGAATGCATGTGTTTCGAAGACTCATTTGCAGGCATAGAAGCATCGCGAGCTGCAGGTATGTATACCATTGGAATTGCCAGCGAACAATCAAAACATACCCTGTTACAAGCAGGGGCACACGAAGCATATTCGGATTTTACCGAATTTTATTTGCACTATTCACAGAATACATAAAACGGTTTTTTAATTAAAATTTTAGTATAAAAAGATTTCTATAATCTTTTTACAATTTTCGTTTTATATTCCTTCTATGAGTTTTGACAGTTTCTACACTTACATGCAAAATCTCAGCAATTTGTTTTGATTGCAAGCCTTTTTCGACCAAAGCTTGAATAATTTTTTCTTTATTCGACAATTTTTGTAACGTAGTATCGTGATGATATTCATTCGTTACAGGAATAAGCAACAATATAAATTCATATTTTTTGGTATGTGGAACCGATTGAATGATGACACTTAAAAACATACGCTGATATGTTGCCTTAGAGGACTGTAGCACACGAATTTCGGTTTTATATATATTATTTTGATTGCGAAATAAATGATGCAATGCCTCTACAAAATTTGAATAATCGTCGGGGTAAAACAACTCGCTTAAAATAGCAGCTTTTTTGAATGCAATATCGGCATCGGAAACCGCTGTCGCTTGTTTAAATGCAGTATTGAACATGCAAGTGCACGACCTAAAATTAGTTCTCAAACTATTCTTACATGCGTCTATTTTGCATATATACACATTTTGGTGATGTATAATATCATCGAACATCATGATTTACATATTTTTTCAAAAATACAATTATAAATTAACATAAAAATACCCATTAGTGGGTATTTTTAATTACTTTATAATGTTTTATCTTTGAACGGTTTAGTTGTTGAAAATACATAAAAACAAATAATTATCGCAAATTACATGGTAAATTATTCCTCGGTTTATTTTGGTTTAATTATGTAATTTTAAAATAGATAAAAATGAGAAAAAATCTTTTGTTTTTTAGTATGATTAGTATAATGTTTGCATGTGCTCCGCATCGTGGCACTTACATTAAAATTAACAATAATAGCAATCATACTATTTTAATAGAATATTCAGAAAGTTATCCTGATACAAGTTTAAATAATTTATATAGTATTTGTAAAATTCAGCCATTTAGTAATTGTGAAAATTATATGGAGTTTTCACATGTTGATACGCTAATTTTTATTATACATGATATTGACACCATTGAAAAATATGGTATTGATACATATGACCAAGAATACAAAATCCTTAAACGCTACGATTTAAGTATGAAAGAGTTAGAAGATATGAATTGGATTGTAAATTTTCCGTAAAAAACTATGAAATTCTTATTTTATATAATCAGTATAATAACCTTATTTTCTTGTAAAAAGCTTATAACGTATGATTCATTTTCATTAGAAAAAACTGAATATAAAGGTTCTTCATTACGAATAGATGGATACTATTACCAAAAAGAAACTAATAATGAGTATTGTAGATTAGAATGTTATTATTCAGATGGGGTTTTATTGCACATGGGTGGACAATTTACTACTTTTGAAGAAATGGATAATTATGTGAATTCTGTGTTTATTCAAAAAAAGGTTCAAACTAATGATAAAGAAAGTTGGGGTTTATTTATAATCGAAAACAATGTAATAAAAACAGAAAGATATTACCCAACTGATCAATTTCGTAAACCATTGTATATTAGAGAAGGACATGTTTTAAATGATTCAACATTTCATATTTCTGTTTCATATCGTTCAAATGGAACAGAATGGGGAACAAATGACGAAACATATCATTTTAGAAAGTATTCACCTAAACCGGATAGTACTCAAACATTTTTATAAAAAACAATATTAATTGAGACGTATTTTATTCATAATCATCACACTAATAGTAGTATCATCCTGCAAAAAAATGATTTATTGGGAAGATTTTACTTTACAAAAAACTGCAAATATTGATAGTCCCATTCGGTTACAAGGATATTACTATTCAATAACTGATGAAGGATATGATCCATTTGGTTTTTTCTATCAAAATGGTGTCTTTATTGAAATTAGAGGAAGTAATTTTAAAAATTTTGAGGAAATGGATACAATTATTCAAAATGCTTTTATTAATTCAAAAAGATATATGTCTGATAGAATGATATGGGGATTATATACGATACAAGATAGTATAATTAGAATTGAAACCTATTATCACATTTCAGCATTTGAAAGATGTTCTTCAATGCTCATGGGGAATATTATAAATGATACAACATTTATTGTTCATTATTTGTCTATTCCGTATAAAAAAGAAGTCAGAAAATTCGAAAATAATTATAAATATTTTAGAGCATTTACTCCAAAACCGGATAGTACACAAACTTTTTTTTAAAAAACATACGATTATGAATTCAAGATGTATTAAACCTCAATTTCTAATATGTGTACTCTGTATACTCATGTGTGTTTCGTGCCAAAAAGAAGAATTTGATGATATCTACGAAAATCCGGGATACGCTATAGGAACTATAAGCACGTCTCTTTCGTTACCATTTTCGTGTACATTATACTATGATTTTGAAATAGATAATACACAATATACAGGCGAACTAGTATCTAAAGGTATTGGGCAAGATGCCAGCAGATATATTGGGCAATCGTATTTAGTAGTGTATAAACAAACTGATATTGATAGAAATACCATAAATATGCGATATAGAATTGAATCACAAGAAGAATTCGAATCATTAGTAGAAGAATTTAAAACAAATCCACCAAAGCAGTAAGTCTTAGAAACTGTTTACATTTTATTATGTAATTCAATAAAAGTATCCACACAGAGAACCTCTATAATTTACACTAAATTTCTATCTTTGCTCAGAAATTTTCTGAACAGTGAAAAAAACTTTTTTAACGAATCTTATCCTCCTGGTTTTTCTCAATTTATTGGTAAAACCCTTTTGGATTTTTGGTATAGACCGTACCGTACAAAACACCGTAGGTGCCGAAGATTATGGGGTATATGCCGCTATGTTCAGTTTATCTATTATTCTCAATATTTTACTCGATGTAGGTATTACAAATTTTAACAACCGCAACATAGCCCAACATAGTCAATTGTTGCGTAAATATTTTTCAAATATTGTAATTCTAAAATGTCTTCTTGGAGTAATATATGCCGTAATAGCATTGGCAGTTGGAGCTTTACTGGGTTTCACCTTCGAAAAATACAAATTATTTATATTCCTTATTTTCAATCAATTTCTATTATCGTTTATTTTGTATTTACGTTCCAACATTTCGGGATTACACAAATACAAAACCGATAGCATAGTATCGGTAATCGATAGGGTTCTTATGATTGTATTGTGCGGATATTTGCTACTTACCTACCGTTCGTATTTTAAAATAGAATGGTTTGTATATGCCCAAACAATATCATATACCATAACATGTGCAATTGCCTTTATAATTGTTTATCGTAATGCATCATTTTTTCGAATTCGATTCAATTTTGCATTTCTTTTGCTCATTATCAAACAAAGTTATCCGTTTGCGTTGTTAGTATTGCTCATGGGATTGTACACTCGCATGGATATGGTAATGGTAGAATATTTATTACCCAATGGAGCCGAACAAGCAGGAATTTATGCCCAATCATACCGGATACTCGATGCCGTAAGTATGTTTGCGTATTTATTTGCCTCACTGCTGCTTCCTATGTTTGCCAAAATGCTTCGAGCACGCGATTCTATAGGGCAACTCACCAAATTATCGTTTGTGTTGCTCATAATTCCAACTCTTGTTTTCGTAATTTGTACGTGGTTCTATGCTTGGGAACTTATGAATTTAATGTATCATCATCATTTCAATGAATCTACCGATATATACAAGGTGCTTATCATTGGGTTTGTACCTATTTCGTCGTCGTATATATTTGGGACATTGCTTACTGCCAACAATAGCTTAAGACAACTCAACATAATTGCATGTTGCGGCATGATTTTAAATTTTGTGTTAAACATGATATTTATTCCACAACACGGGGCATATGGAGCAGCCTTGGCAAGTGTGGTAACATTATATTTAACAGCTATCATTCAAATTGTATTGTCAACTCGAATTTTTTCATTTGAAATTCAATACAAAACTATATTTCTTCTTGTTGTATTTATTGCTTTAACAATTACACTGTGTCTTACACTCAAAGGAGCATTAAGCGAAAATTGGATTTATAATATGGCAATGCTTATGATTATTGCGTTTGCCGGTGCATTTGCTATACGATTGCTCCGCATCAAAGATTTGTTTGCAATAGTAAAACACGATGTGTAATTTTTTTTGCAATAATGTACTCTGTTTCATAAAAAATCTATACTTTTGAACAGGTAAAAACTTACAGTATTCAATAAAAAATATAGAAAACATGTCAAACAATTCGGGTAAATTATTTGAAGAATTTGCACCGGTTTCGTACGAACGATGGAAAGAAAAAACCATTGCTGACATTAAAGGGGCCGATTTCGATAAACGAATGGTATGGAAACCCATTGATGGCTTTTCGGTAGAACCGCTCTACAGATTAGAAGATTTAGCTCCGGTGTCTTACTTAGACGTACTTCCGGGACAGTTCCCCTACACTCGTGGAACTAAAAAAACAAGTAACGATTGGTATATTCGTCAGAATATTTCAGTTACAAATCCTTCGCAAGCTAACAAAAAAGCGCTTGATGTATTGCAAAAAGGTATCACTTCAATAGGTTTTGAAATTGAAGATACCAATTCGTACACTGCACAAGATGTTGCTGCATTGTTAGAAAACATAGACCTTACAGCTATTGAAACATGCTTTGTAATTGGTCGTGGAAAAACAGGATTTCTTAAACTGTTTGTAGCATATGTAAAGTCTAAAGGCTACGATACTGAAAAAATTGAAGGTTCTATTAATTCTGATTATATCGGGAATTTTGTAAAAAAAGGAGCATTTTGTTATGATTCGCAAGAGGTGTGCGAAAACAACATTTCTGAATTAATAGCAATTGCCAAAGCTCTTCCAAAATTCCGTGTGTGCGAAGTACATGCCGACTATATAAGCAATGCCGGAGGTTCTATTACACAAGAACTTGCATGTGCTATGGCTATGGGCGCCGAATATCTTACTATAGCTACCGGCAAAGGCATTGACGCCGGAACATTTGCTCCAAAAATGAAATTCAATTTTGCGGTAACATCAAGCTATTTCATGGAAATTGCAAAATTCCGCGCTGCAAAACTATTGTGGGCTAAAATAGTTGAAGCATACAATCCAAAATGCGATTGCAATGAGATTTGCTCGTGCGAAGAAGAACTTGGATCATGTGGCTGTTGCTCAGATAAAATTTGTAGCTGTGCAGGAAAAATTAACATTCACGCAATTACCTCTACATGGAACAAAACATTATATGACTCGTATGTAAATATGCTCCGTACACAAACCGAAGCTATGAGTGCTGCATTAGGTGGTGTAGATTCACTTACCGTATTGCCATTTAACTATGTATACGAAGACCCAACAGACTTTAGCGAACGTATAGCACGTAATCAACAAAGTTTATTGAAAGACGAATGTCATTTCGATGCAATTGTTGACCCCGCTGCCGGTTCATACTACATAGAACAATTAACCGATAAAATAGCGGAAACTTCGTGGAATTTGTTCTTACAAATTCAAGATAAAGGCGGATTTATTGAAGCTTTCAAAGCCGGATTTATTCAAGATTTTGTAAAAGCTACCGCTACTGCTCACAACAAAAACATAGCTACGCGTCGCGAAAATGTATTGGGTGTAAATCAATTCCCTAATTTTACAGAATCTATTACCGATGAAGTATGCGAATGTGTATTTAAACCTGAGATAGAAAAATCAGACAAAGCTATTGCAGAACCATTGGCGATGTATCGTGGAGCCCAAGCGTTTGAGGCATTGCGTTACAAAACCGATGTATATGCAAAATCTAACACTCGTCCAAAAGTATTTATGCTCACTATCGGAAATTTAACATTTCGTAAAGCTCGTGCACAGTTTGCATGTAACTTTTTTGCGTGTGCAGGGTTTGAAGTGATAGATAACAACGGGTTTGCTTCGATTGACGAAGGCGTTAAAGCTGCTAAAGATGCAGGTGCTCACATAATTGTAATTTGTAGTTCCGACGAAGAATATGCTGAAATAGCTGTTCCGATTTTCGAAAAATTACAAGACAAAATAGTTGTTGTAGCAGGTGCTCCTGCATGTACCGACGACCTTGTAGCTAATGGCATCAAAAACTTCATAAGCGTAAAATCGAATGTGCTCGAAACGTTACAGTCGTACCAATCAATGTTAGGAATTTAATTTTACAATGTACTACAATGAAACCGGATTTTAAATCAATTCATATAAAAACTTCCAAAGCAGGGACTTGCAATGTGCAAGAATGGGAGAAAAAAAATAAAATCTCTGCCGATTGGCTTACACCCGAACAAATACCGGTGAAGCCTGTATATACCAAAGAAGACCTCAAAGGCATGGAACACCTCCAATTTACTTCGGGTTTCGCTCCAAACCTTCGTGGTCCTTATACTGCAATGTATCCATATCAACCTTGGACTATTCGTCAGTATGCCGGCTTTTCTACTGCCGAAGAATCAAATGCATTCTATCGTCGAAATATTGCTTCGGGACAAAAAGGATTGTCCGTAGCATTTGACCTTGCTACACACCGCGGATACGATTCTGACCACCCACGTGTGGTAGGCGACGTAGGTAAAGCCGGTGTGGCAATAGACAGCATTATGGATATGCGTATATTGTTCGACCAAATTCCACTTAACAAAATGTCGGTTAGTATGACTATGAACGGAGCGGTGCTTCCGGTTATGGCATTTTACATAGTTGCCGGACTTGAACAAGGTGCGAAATTAGAAGAACTTGCCGGTACTATTCAAAATGATATTTTGAAAGAATTTATGGTGCGTAACACATACATTTACCCACCGGCATTCTCTATGAAAATTATAGCAGATATTTTTAAATATACTGCCGAAAAAATGCCAAAATTCAATTCAATTTCGATTTCGGGTTACCACATGCAAGAAGCAGGAGCTACCAACGATATTGAAATGGCGTATACACTTGCCGATGGTTTAGATTATTTACGTGCAGGTATTAATGCCGGCTTAGATATCGATGCATTTGCTCCGCGTTTGTCATTTTTCTGGGCAGTGGGTATGAATCACTTTATGGAAATTGCAAAAATGCGAGCAGCTCGTATGATTTGGGCAAAATTGGTACAACAATTTAATCCTAAAAATCCTAAATCTCTTGCACTGCGTACACACTCTCAAACATCGGGGTGGTCGCTTACCGAACAAGATCCATTCAACAACGTAGGACGAACCTGTGTAGAAGCTATGGCTGCTGCATTAGGTCACACTCAATCGTTACATACCAATGCCTTAGACGAAGCTATTGCGTTACCTACCGATTTTTCGGCACGTATTGCTCGAAATACACAAATTTATATTCAGCAAGAAACAGAAATTTGCCGTGCTATTGACCCATGGGCAGGTTCGTACTATGTAGAAAAACTTACACACGAAATTGCTCACAAAGCATGGGCTCTTATTGAAGAAGTTGAAAAACTTGGCGGTATGGCAAAGGCTATAGAAACAGGTATTCCAAAAATGAGAATTGAAGAAGCTGCTGCACGTAAACAAGCACGTATAGATGCCGGACTTGATTCTATCATTGGGGTAAACAAATATCGATTAGAAAAAGAAGATCCAATCGAAATTCTTGACATTGACAATACTGCGGTGCGTTTGTCGCAAATAGAGCGTTTGAAAAAACTTCGCGAAAATCGTAACGAACAAGAATGTCAAGCAGCACTTGCGGCTATTACCAAATGTGCAGAAACAGGTGAAGGTAATTTGCTTGAATTGGCAGTAGAAGCTGCTAAGAAAAACGCATCGCTTGGTGAGATTTCAGATGCTTGCGAAAAAGTAGCAGGCCGTTATAAAGCAGTAATTAGAAGCATTTCAGGAGTGTACGCATCAGAAGCTAAAAACGATGGCGATTTCCAAAAAGCAGTAGAACTGTGTAAAAAATTCGCCGCACAAGAAGGACGTCAACCACGTATTATGGTTGCCAAAATGGGACAGGACGGTCACGACCGTGGTGCCAAAGTTGTATCTACCGGGTATGCCGATATTGGTTTCGACGTAGATGTAGGACCACTTTTCCAAACTCCGGAAGAAGCTGCAAAACAAGCAGTAGAAAATGATGTGCATATACTTGGCGTATCGTCGTTGGCAGCAGGTCATAAAACACTTGTGCCACAAGTTATAGCAGAACTTAAAAAACTTGGCAGAGAAGATATTATGGTTATTTGTGGTGGTGTAATCCCGGCACAAGACTATGATTACTTGTACAATGCCGGAGCTGTTGCTATTTTTGGACCGGGTACTTCGGTTGCTAAAGCTGCGGTGCAAATTTTAGAGATTCTGTTGGAAGACTAATTGTAGTCAAAAAAACATACTAAAAAAGGCTGTACCAAATTGGTGCAGCTTTTTTTTTATAAAAATTAAACGCAAGATAAAAAAAACGTATCTACTGTTTTTGAAAGAGTATCCATAACTCGAAAAGGTAAAAATACTAAGTTTTGTATTTTTAACAGTACATTTGATTATTATTGTATTTTCAATAGAATTTAATATTAAAAAACAGTATTGTCCGATAAAAAATTCACAATATTAAAAATAACACATTCCGGATTTACCAAAAAGCCATTCAATTAAGTAATCGTTAAAAATAATGAAGTTAATGCGTAGATTTAGCAGCTTGCCTAACACTGTGTTTAATAGTTTATTACAGGACTTTCATGGGCATTTTGCTAAATCAGCATTAACGAATATATTTTTAGATTACGTATTGCATGGCGGCACTTTTTGTTTCTTTTTTTGCTGTAGAAAAAAGAAAAAAATGAATGTTGTGAGATATAATCAA
>MWCJ01000030.1 GCA_002069975.1 Bacteroidetes bacterium ADurb.Bin217
AAAAAACAAACACTCTGGAGAAAATTTATTTTTACTAGATAAACTAGTTGGATTATGCAATATTGAGTATCTTATTGATATGTATGCACCAACAAAAATAATCTTAAAATTATTGTTAAAAATTAAAAATTTAAATTAATTAACTATTTATTTGAACAATTTTCAATCATATAATTTAAATGGTTCTCATTTTCAGTTGCAAAATCGAATAATTCTTGTGCTTTAATTTTTGCAAAATTTTCAACATTATTTGATTGAATAAGTTTGATAAGTGTATCAATAAGGCTAAAATTCTCACAATCTTTATACATTAACCACCAATCACTAGTTGTATGCCAGCCTTCAAAGTTCTTTACAACTTTAGATTTATATTCTTTAGTTTTATCTTGATTGCAGTTAGTCAACCATATCCATAAACCAATCGAAAGATTATTAGATAAATGTTCGTATGTGATTCGAAATATATGATTATCATTTTTATACAAATATAATTTTGAAATAGGATTTAAAATATCCTCATCAAGAAAGACTTTAAAATTTGAATTTTTTGAAATATTATCTAGTTCATTTTTAACCATTATCCAAAAATCAGATATTAATTTACCTTTAACTTTTGGAATAAATTCACTTATTTCTATTGCTGAAGTAAGATTTTCTTCATTTATAGTCAATGTCTTAAAGATTTGCTCTTCGTATGTGGTCATTTTATACATTTTACAAGTTTTTAATAATTTCAATATATTGTTTAATTAATGTCTTTACATTTTGTGCTTCAATTTTATGTAAGCTTTCATTAAGTAAAGGTTGTATGTTTTTTTTATATCCTAAATTTACAAGTACATTATTATTTATGAGAGAATTTTGTTTTTCTATATCCATTGAACTTTCACTTGCCATATTTCCTTCCGGAGATAAATATATTAATAGAATATTATCATCTTTTAGACCTAATACTCTAGTACAATATTTATAATATCTTTCAAGTTGCATGTCTTGATCGCTAGCATATATTTTATTTTCAATGATTAATGCAAAAGGTTCTTCATTTCCTTTACTTTGAATAAGAATATCTATTCTACCATAATTGGCGGTACTTTTTTCTTCAAAAACTTCAATTTTTGATGTTTTAAATTTTTCTATTTTTTGAGAATTTTTATTAAATTTTATCTGCTCAAGCAATAAATTGTAGAATAATAGTCCTTGACCATGTGTGCTATTGGGTTTTAATAAATTAACCAAAAAAGGAGTATGAGTTTTTGTTTCAAGATGTCTAATATTTAGAATCTCAAATATATTATAATCAATAGCATTTGTTTTATTCCACTCTAAATATTTATTATTTGTAATAGTATATTCTGTAAGTAATGTTTTTATTTTAGGTAATTTTTCAGCAATTAATTCATCTTCATATTTTTTTTTAGTTGAATTATAAATGCTTAAAAGATTTTGTATGTTTTCAATTTGCATTTTCGAGTACTTTTTTTTGTTTGTTCACGTCAATTTGACGTAAGAAAATTAAATAAAATCATTAGTGTCCGATAAAAATTTAAGAGAAGGAAGATGTTAGTCTTCCTTTCTCTTTTTTAGTAGATTTGGTTCGACTAAAAACTATTCTACTATGGACAAATCTACACATTTTTTTGGCACTTCGGTTTTCGGACAGCTAATTTCTTTAATTGACACAAAATTTATTAACTCTTCAACAAAGACATGCAATTCTGATAGATATGTAAAGAAGTTTACAACAAAAGACCATCTTATAAGTATGTTGTTTTGCTCGTTTGCAAAATGTTCATCACTAAGAGAGGTTTCTGGTGCAATGCTAGGTTTAGCAGGAAAGACTAATCATTTTCAATTGCAGCATATTCCAAAGAAAAGCACATTGGGTGATGCAAATCAAAGACGAGATGCAGAAGTATTTGGAAAAATTTATCATAAACTTCTTGCGAAGTATGGTCATGTTTTTTCGGACAGCCGAATAAAAGATGTGATAGATAAACAAATAGAGATTTTTGATAGTACCACAATTAGTCTTTTTAAAGATATTTTACAATGTGTTGGACGGAATCCGCAAAATGGAAAGAAAAAAGGTGGAATAAAAGTTCATACTATTATAAATGTAGACCAAACTGTCCCTAAAATGGTTTGGTTTTCGGAGGCTGCAAAGAATGACCACATGTTGTTAGAAAAACTTAAAATGGATTCGAATACAATATATGTTTTTGACAAAGGATATAATGATTATAGGGCTTTCAAGAAATTTACAGATCATCAAACTGGCTTTGTTACTCGAATCAAAGATAATGCAGTATATGAAATAATAGAGCAAAATACCTTGGAGGAGAATATACATTCGGGAGTAATAGAAGATACAATAATTGAAGTGACCGTTAAAGAAAAGAATAAAGAGAGTAAACTTAAACTTCGTAAAATTCGATTCTACGACAGAGTGTTAAAGCGTGAATTTGAATTTCTTACCAATTTATTTGAAATGAGACCAGACTTGGTTTCTGCAATATATAAACTACGCTGGCAAATCGAATTGCTGTTCAAACAATTAAAGCAGAATTTTCCTTTGAAATATTTTCTTGGAGATAATGAGAATGCTATAAAAATACAGATATATTGTGCTTTAATTGCCAATTTACTAATGACAGTTATTCAAAAAATACTAAAAAGGCGTTGGGCATTTTCAAATTTGGTAAGTTTTTGTAAAATTCATCTGTTTAATTACATTCATCTTATCAATTTTCTTGAAAATCCCGAAAACGATTGGCGAAAAATTCAAGAAAATTCAGTCCAATATTCGCTATTTTAAGGGGGCTTACTTTTAAAAAAACAAAAAACACGATTTTAATTAATTGAAAATCAGATACGTTTTGTTGTTTAAAAATATTTTTGTAGTTTTATCGGACAATAATGTTTGATTTTACATATTTCATAGTATGTTTGTATCGAATGCTTTTTTTATTTATGAATATTTCAGATGCTGTAATATATATCAATGATTTAACGCAGAATCATATTCCGCATATTTTCGTATTTGATTATGCCTTAACTCAAGCATATGTATGGAAAACAGACGAAATTCCACATGATGTTTTGGTATCTTTTCCATCGTTTTCAAATACTGACTGTAACAAACAAATTTCCCAACCACAATTAACTTTTACTCCAATCCCTTTAGATACATACTATTCCTCTTTTGAGATTGTACAATATCATTTACAACGTGGAAATTCATTTTTGGTAAACCTAACCGCCGAAACTCCAATACATACAAAGTCATCATTACCAGACATTTTTTATGCAAGCTCGGCGCCTTTTAAACTATGCATCGACAATGAATTCATAGTTTTTTCACCCGAACCATTTATATCGATATCAAACAATTGCATTCAAACATTTCCGATGAAAGGCACTATTGATGCTCGAATTGAAGACGCTCATGAGAAAATTTTGAACAACAATAAAGAAATGGCAGAACATGCAACTATAGTTGATTTACTTAGAAACGATATGAGCATGATAGCTCAGAATGTACGAGTAAGAAAATACAGATACACAGAAACTATTCAAACTACAAACTCCCCACTTATTCAAGTAAGCTCTTGTATAGAAGGTACTATTATACCTGAATTACAAAAAAAATATGGTTCAATATTATATAGTATGCTTCCGGCAGGTTCTATATGTGGAGCCCCTAAACCAAAAACTTTGGAAATAATAAAAGAAGCAGAGACTCATGACAGAGGATTTTATACCGGAGTAATGGGATTTAGCAATGGGCACAAACTTGAAAGTGCTGTTATGATTCGATTTATACAACAAAAAAAATCAAAACTTTATTACAAAAGTGGTGGTGGTATAACAACACAAAGCAATAAAAACGATGAATATAATGAACTAATCCAAAAAATTTATGTTCCAACTCATTGAAACAATTCGAATTCAAAATGGTAATCCTGTCAATCTCACACAACATCAAACTAGAATGGATAGGAGTATATTTGAACTATTCAAAACTAAAAACAATATCCAATTACAAAATATAATTGAAGTTCCAAATGAGGCACAACAAGGAATATGGAAATGCAGAATTATATATAACATAGAAATCCATGAAATATCGTATACTCCATATATATATAGAAACATTAAATCACTTCAAATTATAGAGGCTTCAAACATTGAATACCCTTATAAATATAGCGACAGAAATGAATTCGAAACATTACTGTATAAAAAACAAGATGCAGATGAAATACTTATAACAAAAAATGGTTATATAACCGACACTTCTTACACCAACATTATATTCTTTGATGGGACACAATGGGTAACACCAAAAACATATTTACTTCCCGGCACACAACGGGCATTTTTATTACAAAATAATAAAATTCAAGAAAAATCTATTCATAAAAATGATATTTTAAAATTCAAAAAAGCCCGAATGATTAACTGCTTTCTTGATTTGGAATATGGTAATGATATAGCTATAGATCAAATATATTCATAAAAAAAGGAGAATGTTTCCAATCTCCTTTTTTTATATTTTCAAAATAACAAATACTATTTAAAGAACTTATCGTTCGGGTGAGGCACCGCATTTCTTCGAGCATCACGTCCCGGCAATTTTAAATTATGTATTTCAAACGACAATGTAATTTCATGAGAACCACCGGTACTTAATCCTGCTTGTGATATTGTCATATCATAACTATATACAATTTGATATAATGATTTTTTATCACGAGAATTCTTTTTATATCCCAATGTGAAAATCATAGAATCAAATGTTTTATTTTTAAGATTAGCTATATCATCTTGTAAGGCAATCCGTTTTATATACATTTTCCGCATCCATATACCTGTATACAATGAAGACACAAAAGATATCTTAGAAGGAATTAACGCATTTATACCAAACGATAATGTTTTTGCACCAGCTTCTGAACCAGTAAACCATAAATTAGAAGGTGTTTGATTTTCAAATAAAAATCCCGGTGTCAACAAGAAAAATCTGTTATAAAAACCACTTCTATCTATACGCACCATTGAATACCCATGAATATTTACCTTCATTGGAAGCGGAGCTTCTTTTCCATCGTCAACCCATGACATATCAGGTTGCGATAAGTGATGAAATGCAATACCAAACGAGTTCGATGCAATATATTTAACTGGAGTTTTTCTAATATTAAAACGAATTACTAAACCAGCATTATAATCAAATACACCTTGTTTCCAATACCCTTCACCTGGTGGAATAAATTCTGTTTCGTAAATTCTACCAAATCGAGGATCAAATTCATCAACAAACGATAATTCAGTATAATCAATACTTTTATGAATATACTGAGCACCTGCACCTATTTGAAACATTAAGTCTGGTAATACTCGAATTTGTTTTGCATAACCAACACCACCTTGAAAAGTATTAAGAAAATTTTCACCTTGAGTATTACGAGTAATATGACCACCTATACCACCTTGCGCAAATTTAACATCATAATAATCAAATGCTATACTTTGCGTACCCCATTCTCCGGGAACACTTGTCCATAGGTGCCTGTCAGTTACTGTACCTCGTAATCCCGGATTAATCCCTATAAATCCCGGATTATAATACATCTCTTTTAAGAAAAACTGTGAAAAGTTAGGATCTTGTGCATACAATTGTACGCCTCCAAGCATGCTTATAATTGCTATTACAATACGGAATATCTTCTTCATTGTATATTGTGTATTATCGTAATAATTTTTTAAAAAATTCTTTCTCTCAACACGGTTAGAAAAAATCTTATATTATCGCCGTGATATGCAAACTTACAAAAAAAAACATAAAAAAAACATAGCTTATGCAATAAAGTGAGGAAAATCTCATATTTTTTTTAGGTCTTAAAAATACAACTTGGAAAACAATCACATTAAAAACCTGTTTATCAAATATTTAAAACAAAAAACATTTACTATACGCATGAATATTTTTTATGAAAAAAATTTGCACTAACACGGATTTTTCTTTAGTTTTTAAGGTAAAAATTAATAAAAACTCTCTTTTTAATATGCGTTAACGTCAATTTAAATTTGAATAATGTTATTTTTAATAGCATACTTCATTAAATCTACTGCTGTTTTTAATTGCAATTTTTGCATAATATGTGTTTTGTGCGACTCAACAGTTCTTACACTTATAAATAATTTTTCCGCTATTTCTTGGTTTGTAAAACTATTACCCCATAATTGTAGAATTTCAATTTCACGTGAACTCAATGTTTCAATTCCTTTTAATGAAGAAATGCTTTCATTGTTTTGAATTGAATGTACGTATCTGCTCAATAAAATTGTTGTAATACATTTACTAAAATAATCATGTCCGTTTCGTAAAGTATACACAGCCTCTATTAAATCACTTCGTTGAGAATCGTGTGCCAAAAACCCTTTAACTCCGGCACGTATAATATTAAAGATAGTTTGTTCCTGTTCCGAAAATGAGATAAGTAATATTTTAATTTTAGGATATTTTTTTCCTACAATTTCGACGTCTTCAATAGTTTTCGATTCTACTTTAGGGATATTTATTATCAATATATGAGCATGTTGTGCAATTTCCGAATCAATAAAATCAACTACATATAAATGTTTTGAAATAACATTAAATTCGGGAATTGAAAACAATAATGCCTCAATTCCTTCATTCAACACATGGTGTAATCCAACTATTGCAATACGTATCTCACTCATAATCTAAACTATAAACCACCGCACTTCTATGTTTTCCGTCCATTACTACACGCAGCGGTTTTTTTAACTGAACGTATTTAAAAAACTCTGTCTCTTTAACGACTTTTTGTTTATCTAATATGTGCCAAGAAATAAAATTTTGTTCATTTATATGCTCAATTGCAAAATAACCTACATTCATTGACGTAATATTATGAAAAAAATGTGAACCTAATGAAGAATCTAAAGGAAAATTTGACAAGCTTGTTTCAACAATAATTTTTGCATTAGATATTTGAGGCCACTGCACCGGAATCCCCAAAAATCTATCACTTGTTCCCCACCTACCGGGTCCCACTAATACATAATGTTTATTTAACAAAATCATTTCTTTATTTAACAATTCTATTTCTTGAGCCATTTCAATAGTTCTCATTTTATCAAAGGCATCAGGTTTTACAAAAATCACATCAGTTAAATCTTGAATAACACCATTTCCTAATGCTTGAGATGAACGCAATATAACTTCCGTATATACATTTTCATCCTTATAATCTGATTCTTCCGGTAATACATTTACAGTTAAAGGTTTAATTTGTAACAAATAAAAACGAGGAATACCAAATTCTTCTTTTGATAAATCAACAGCAAACTCAATTTCAACAGCACACCCCATAGCTTCTTTAACGGTATCAAGCATCCTTGAAATAATTTGAGGTAATGGTATGTAATTATATTCTAAAATATTTGCAAAATTAACTACACGAGCTCCTTCACCGGATAAACCAGGCTCTAGTCTATCATTTTGAGTATTATACACAGAAACACAATGCGTTAATGTTTTATGTCGTTCTGCTTCTTCAATTGAAAGAGATACTAATGCTGCCCGCTCTCCATCTTTTATAAAATCATACGATTGTTTTTGTAAATCTACAGCTAAAAATTCAACTTGTGACGATTGCACCATACTCTTCACTGACATCATTTGTAATTTTGGATATATTGGCGAAAATCTATATGACTTACCACCATCAACAATATAAAAGCCTAATCCAACAGCACACATCGCAAATCCCTCTTCGGGCTTCATATGCGATACTGGATAAAAATTATACGATTGAGCAACTCCACTTATGTGAGGATAAAAATATGATTCATAATAATTCCCAACTAATTCTTGCAATACAACAGCCATTTTCTCTTCCTCAAGATTTAAATACGTATGTTTATAAAACTGCTTAACTTGTTGAGTAAAAACTGAGGCAAACACTAATTTAATAGCAGTTTCTAAATCATGTATTCGCTTTTCCGAATTACTATTATTAGGTATGATATACGTACTAAATAAGCCCGCAAGCGGCTGGTTCAATGAATCTTCAAATATACTCGATGATCGCACTGCAATAGGTTTATTGATTTGTTCTAATAAAGCTATTAGTTTTTTACGCAAATCATCCGAAAGTTTGCCTTCACAAAACATTTGTTTAATTTCCTCGTCAGAATATTCTTTTTCATATACATTTTTATTTGATATATATGTTTTAATGAATTTTTCAAATTCATCTGTTCCAATTATTGCTGTACGAGGAGTTGTAATATGAATTTTATCTGCAAATGGATTAAAATCAATATTTTGAATAAGAGCATTTGCAAAAGCTAACCCCCTACCTTTCCCCCCCATAGAACCGGAGCATAAACTAACGATACTATTTTCGTCAATTTCTATTGTTTCTTCAAAACTCAATATCTTTCCACGCTTTTTGGTTCGCTTATGTTCTTCAAATATTTGTATATTTTTCAAACGCAACTCATCAATACTTTTAAAATCAGATAATTGAATAGGATTCATTTTAGTTGCTATATCTATTTCACCTCTTCCCATTAACCAAATTGAAAATTGATTTTGTTGGGCATGAAATGCAAGTGAATCATCTGGTATTGTTCGTAACATTGTTTCGAATTCTCTTAAGTTTTTTGCTTTTCCTATTGGTTTACCTTTGGAATTTCTAAAAATAAAATCACCATAGCCAAAATTATGCATAACAAATCGTTTGATTTTATCTAATAATATTTCAGACTGTTTAAGGATAAACGATGCTCTAATTCTTTTAGCAACATCTACAAAATCAGCATCACTTGACTGAATTAAAATTGGCAAATTCACATCTAGTTGCCTAATTTTTTCTAAAAATTTAATTCCCGATGATTTATTTATTAATCCAGATTGCTCGAACTCACCATCACAAATTATACAAGTAATAAAATCTTTATATTTATTATATAAGAAACTTGCTTGCTCAAAATTTGTAGCCCATAATAGTTTTGGACGGGATCGCATTCTCGATATTTTCTCAAGTTCATTCAACTCATAATCAACAATTTGCTCGCCAACCTGATTAAAAAATACTGAATATATTGCAGGTAAATATTTTGAATAGTAATATGGAGAATCTTCAATTAATAATATAGCCCTTACAAGACCTATTTTCGTGTCATTTTCAACATTTGCAAGATCTTCAAGTGATTTAACCATTGCAAAAAATATTTGCGAATCGCCATTCCAAATAAATATTTTATTAAACAAAGAATTTTGCAAAATAATATTTTGAAAATACGCAACATTTGATCGTTGATTTAACAATAAATAAATTGGAATATCTGAGGAATATTCTCTAATTTTTGAACCTAATTGAATAGGGTCGTTTACATCAGCTCCGACCATTAGTACTACCATATCAAATTTACTGCTTTGCAATAAATCTAGAGCTTGTTCGTGCGAAGATACACCAATAATTCGAGGCAATGAGAATAAACTATATTGATAAATTGGTCCCATAAATTTTTCAAAAAAACTATCGTCTTTTTCTAAATTATAGGCATCATACAATGTTGCAACAAACAAAATCTCTTTAACTTTATACTTCATCATATCTAGATATATATATTTATCTAGAATTTGTTTGTTTACAAAATTTTGTAAAGGTTGTTTATCCTTAATAAGCGACTCTCTGTATACATCAGTATTAACTAAAGACTGAACTGCAGGTTTATTAACTATTTGTCTTCCTTTAGTATCATTTAAGAAACCTTGAATCAAACTAGCAATATTTATTATCAAATTCCGCTCTTCTCTCAAAAAAGGACCTTCATCCAAAAGTGGAAATTCTTTTGTATAATAAATCTCTATACTTCCAATATTATTATCAAAAGTCACAAAAGTTTCTTTCATACACCAATTAGTACATGTAAAATCGGCACTTACATACTTTTTATCTTCATACATAATGCAACTACAGGTATACTTAGGATATTGCCAAGACGCAGGTAATATATCACAAATTTGTTGAAGAGTATCATCAATTGGTCTTGCCTGGTTTAATATATATCGAGTTTTGTTTATCCCATCTAATTCCTTAAGACGTTCATTATTTTTATACAACAAATCTCTTAATAAATCTTGATTTATAGTTGCTACTATAAGCATACAAATATTATGTAACAAATCAATTTCCTCTTTTAAAAAAGGTCCCTTATATGCATCTTTAAAAGCTTGCGTATAAAATATTTCTATTTTACCTTGTTTATTATGTGCTGTTTTAAAATGCTGCTTTAAACACCATTCTGTTTTTATAAATTTTTTGGTTGTATATTCAGTATTATCAAATATAATTCTTACCACAGTATTATCGGGATACTGCATAGTTTGAGGAATATAATTACATATTTCTTGTAATTTCTGTTCTATTTCTTTGTTTTGTTTAAAAATATGAGTTGTTTTTGTGATCCCATGTAATTCTTTAATTCGTTCAGTATAATCATACGAAATAATTGACAATTTTTTTTGAGCAATAAAACCACTAATCATTGCAGCTATTTGCTGTAAATCTTCTTTAAAAAAGATTGAAGTTTCTGTTGGTGTTTTATAGTATATTATTAGTTCCCCCAACTTTTGCTCTTGTATTGAGATTTGATGCTTTTGTGTATATTGGGTAAACAAACATTCCAAACTCACACTGCTAACACCTTCGTAAACTATCTCTACACCGGCTATATTAGACAACATCCAATGATTATAAATACTATCAACAAAACGTTGCAACATATCGGAAATAGTATCAAAACTATTTCCTATTGTAATTATTTCTTGTAATACCCCTTTGGTTTCTCTATTCATTATAATTTATTTTCAAAACAGAAAACAACACCTGCTCTGCAAAAACATATTTCGAAAATACAATATATTTAATAAATAACCATAAAAAAAGCGGCATAAGAATATTTATGCCGCTTTAAAAAATTGTTTGTTTATACAATTAAAACTTGAAACCTATAGTTACTAAGATATTATCACGCTTTAATTGAGTACTTGAACTTATTTCTTTTCCATTAAAATCACTATATAATTGATTGTATTGTTTCGTATTAGAACGAACCCATGCTAAATCACAATAAAAAGAATCATTACCTATACCTACTCCACCAGAAACATCGGTTCGTATAATCGGATCTTCTGTAACATGCTTTGTATATGGATTTCCGTAGGAAGCAAAACCACCTCTAAAACTAAAAGGACCATAGCGTAATTCACCACCTATTTTCAAATTATCGGTTTTAGTTAAATTGTCCTCAATAGCTTGATTTCTTATAGACTCTTCGGTAGAATTTAAATTTAAATACCCATACGAGTAATTAATACTTTCATAATCTACCCCTAAAACTGCAATATTTTTATACACAAAACCTAAACTCGCTATCATTCTTGCTGGAGTAAGCATTTGATAATCATACTCATTTATATTTTCCGCATATTTTTCAGTAAAATTTAAATTTTCAAAATTAGCTTGAATACTTGAAGTGGTAGTTGTATTCATTGAATAAACCGAAGGTGAATGAGCGGCAAATCCTAAACGTAAATATTCTATAGGGCGAACAATAACACCTATCTTAGCATTAACTCCCATTCCATTAAGTTCGGTTTCTCGACTATAAGTATAATTATTTAAATACAATAATTCTAATTGATTATCTGTTTCGGTAAAACTAAACTTTTCTGAATAAAAAATGCTTTCGGCGGCTATATTTGCACCTATATACACTTTTTGTGAAAAATCAATTCCAAAATTAGCCAAATATTCTCTTTTTGATCCGGTTTTCTTTACATTAATTGATTGTTCTTGCCCATACACAGTTTTAATTGCATTTCCATCATACCATCGAAAATCGCTTACGTAAGACTGACTTGCGGTATCATAAAAAATAAGATTTGCATTATATGCTAAATCATTATAATCGGCATACCACAAATCTTTATTAGCTAAATATAAAAAATCATCTGTTAAAGAACTCGAAACATTATTTGCGTTGTAATTCGAAGATTGATTATATAAATTTTGTCTGTTTATAGAAAACCCAAATGAAACACCTGTAATAAACAAATCACCTTCTTTTACATTTTTACCGGCAACAAAACCAACATTTGGAATTTTTAAAGCCCCAGTGAAAGCTCGGTCATAATTTCCAAGATAATGATTTTCAGTTTTAGTTAATGTAAATTCCGGAGAAAATTCGAACATAGAACCTCGAACTAAAGCACTTCCGGCGGGATTAACACTCAAAGCAGAAATATTTGCACCTAACGACCCAAAAGCACCTGCCATTGCAGAATATCGTGCATTTCCGGTTTGATATGATTGACTATATCGCAACACATCTTCAAAATCTTGAGCCCAACTCACTATTGCTAGGCAACTTACTAATATACTTATAATTATCTTTTTCATATCAATATGTATTTAAATTATCTATTGTTTGGATTTCGTGAAGAACTCGAGCTCGTTGGTTTTGATGATTGAGATGACGAGCGCTGTGTAGAATTACCGCTATATGATTTACTGCTCGAAGGTTTACTATAAGAATTTGTATTACCACGAGAAGGAGATTGAGACGATGAATAATTCTTTTTAGTCGAATAATCTTGCGGGCCTCTACCTGATTGTGTTCTGCTAGATTGTGAAGTTTGTTCAGACTTTCTATAATTATCAGAACTAGAACTATTTGCACGAGGACTTACATGAGAATTACTGTTTCCCGATTGATACGAACGAGGTGTTGCATTATTATTTTGTACTTCACGACTTTGATTTGTAGAACGAGAATTCACAATTTTATTTTGAGGTTGCTCAATATTTGAACGTGAAGAATTTGGCTGAACTCTGTTTTGTTGAGCTGGGACACCTGTCCGAGGAGGTGCACTTTGATTTCTAGGCTCTACTGTATTTGAACGAGAATCATTTTTTTGTTCATTTTGCGGTATAGCTTGAGAACGATTAGATGAATTTGGTCGAGATTGCTCTGCAGCCGAACGCCCCGAATGTGAACTAGTAGGAGTATTAGTACGAGTTGTTGAAGGAGTTTGACTTCTTTGTTCACTAGAATTGTTATAAGATTTTGAATTATTTTGTGAACGAGGTGTTGCTTGTTCTATTCTTTGTGAACTTTGTGATGCACGAGAAGATGAAGAACTACTTGGAGAAGAGGTTCTTGTTTGGTTACGCGAATTATCGGAATAAGTTCCAGTTTTAGTTCCATTCGAATATGTTGAAGAAGATGGTCGAGATTGAGCTTGACTTCTTCGTGAACTTGAACTTGAATTAGGTCCATAGGTATCATATCGTGGTTTTGAATGAGAATAGTATCGAGGATATGAATAATATGGATAATCATAATATCTATAATACGGATATCTATATCCATAATAATATGAATCATAATAATAAGGACGATAATATCGATATCCCCATGGTCGATAACTTATACTCCAATATGGGTCACCAATGTTAATAGACACATTCCAATCTGGATAACCATAATAATTATCATAATAATAAGTTGGGGTATACGAATCGAAAAAACGACGTGAATAATAATAATCGTCAGAATATACATTACCATAATAATTATTAATTACAGTAGGTTCATCTGTTAAATAATTTGTTTCTTCTTGTTCGTTTAATGGAAGGGATTGAACTGTATTTTCTGCAAAATTTTCTTGATATACTTGATTGTCAATAGTACCATCTGCATATACAGGTTGAGAATTGTTGGACTGTGCCTCTTGAGCAACCTCTTTATATTTAGGCTTAGGAGAATACACATCGTCTTGGTATTGAGCATTTAATGCCTCCCAAGAACTGCACGACATCAAAAATATCGTACTAACTATTGTTATTGAAATTATTGTTTTCATTGTTATGTCCTCCATATGTTTAAAAATATAAATATTTTTTTATTTATTTGCATAAAAATTAGTTTTTTTTCATTTTCAATTTTCATACCAAACATATATAATATGGCAAAAGAATTAACAAATAGAAGTGAAAACTATTCTCAATGGTATAACGATTTAGTTGTAAAAGCCGATTTAGCGGAAAATTCGGCTGTTCGTGGATGTATGGTAATTAAACCATATGGTTATGCCATTTGGGAAAAAATGCAAGCACAATTAGATAAAATGTTTAAAGAAACCGGACATGTAAATGCATATTTCCCATTGTTTATACCTAAATCGTTTTTCAGTAAAGAAGCTAGTCATGTTGAAGGTTTTGCAAAAGAATGTGCAGTAGTTACACATTATCGATTAAAAAATGACCCCAATGGTAAAGGTATAATTGTAGACGAAAATGCAAAATTAGAAGAAGAACTAATTGTTCGCCCAACTTCTGAAACAATCATATGGAATACTTACAAAAATTGGATTCAATCGTATCGCGATTTACCTATTTTATGTAATCAATGGGCCAATGTAGTACGATGGGAAATGCGAACAAGATTATTTTTACGCACCGCAGAATTTTTGTGGCAAGAAGGTCATACAGCACATGCTACAAAAGAGGAAGCAATAGAAGAAGCCGAAAAAATGATTCGAGTTTATGCGGATTTTGCGGAGAATTTTTTAGCATTACCAGTAATTATGGGAGCAAAATCGGCAAATGAAAGATTTGCAGGTGCTATAGAAACTTATACTATTGAAGCTTTAATGCAAGATGGTAAAGCATTACAATCTGGCACTTCACACTTTTTAGGTCAAAATTTTGCAAAAGCTTTTGATGTAACATTCACATCAAAGGAAGGAACCCTTGATTATGTATGGGCTACTTCATGGGGTGTTTCCACTCGCTTAATGGGGGCACTTATAATGGCACACTCCGACGATAATGGTTTGGTATTACCCCCAAAATTAGCACCGATTCAAGTTGTTATAGTTCCTATTTATAAAGGTGAAGAACAACTTACTGAAATTTCCAAAACAGCAATAAGCATTAAAAAGAATCTTGAATCACTGGGTATAAGTGTTAAATACGACAATCGCGATACCCAAAAACCAGGGTGGAAATTTGCAGAATATGAATTAAAAGGTGTACCTGTTCGGATTGCTATTGGGCCACGTGATATTGAACAAGGCACTGTTGAAATAGCACGCAGAGATACTCTTACAAAAGAAACGCTTCCAATAGAAGGAATTGAGTATACAATCCAACAGTTATTAGAAACCATTCAAAACTCTATTTACAAAAAAGCATTTGATTTTAGAGAATCAAACACTATAGAGGTGCAAACCTATGAAGAATTTAAAAATGCTATTTCAAAACAAATAGGATTTGTATCGGCTCATTGGGATGGAACTACAGAAACCGAAGAAAAAATAAAACAAGAAACTAAAGCAACTATTCGTTGTATACCTTTTAACGCAAAACAAGAGGAAGGTACGTGTATATATTCAGGAAAACCTTCAAAACAACGAGTGTTATTTGCTATTGCGTATTAGAACTTGTATACATCTAAATCGCTAACAGCTTTAGTATTTAAAAATTTTGATTGAGCTTCAATTTCGAGTTCTTTAATTGAACTATACCGAGCAGAGAAATGTCCAATGAGTAATTTTTGTGCCTCACATTGTGCCGCAAATTCTCCAGCCTGCAAAGCTGTTGAATGATATGTTTCTTGAGCTCGCGACAAAAGTGCATGCAAAAATGTAGCTTCGTGATATAAGAGTGTAACATGGTGCAAATACTTTGAAACATTCGGATTGTAGATCGTATCGCTTATATATGCATATGATTTTAATTCTTTAGGCGGTAATGTTATTTCATCATTCTTAATAATTCTATAATTATCAATACAAATATCCTCCCCCCTTTTTGCTGCAACAATTTGAGGTATTGTAAGCTTATACAGTTCTATTGCTTCTTTTTTAACATTATATTCCTTTTGCTTTTCTTTAAAATAAAATCCCCATGTAGCTATTCTATGTTGAAGTTGAATAGCATAAACATCAATTTTTTTATCCGAAAAAATACAATGATACGGTTCTAAAGGTAAATCAAAAAAAAGTAAAGGAAAATTTAGTTCGGCAAGTAAAAAATTTAATTGATACTTTACAATTTTATCAAATCCTTTGGGAGCAAATATTTTAAGAGGAGTTTTTCTACCGAGTAAATTAAATGATGATAATACTCCAAAAATCCCTAAATAATGGTCACCATGAAGATGACTAATAAAAACAGCTTGAATTTTCGAAAAAGGTATATTTGCTTTTCGTAACTGCATTTGAGTTCCTTCTCCACAATCAATTAAAAAAAAACGCTCAAGCATTTGTAACACTTGAGCGCTTGGAAATCTTTGTGAAGTTGGCAATGCAGAACTACTACCTAAAATAGTAAGTGCATGTTCCATCTATCATTTACATACTTTGAAATACAACTTCTTCTGCTTTTTCAATAGTAGGGGCAATATTTAGTACAGAATCTAATTGAGAAATTGTTACTAATCGTTCCACAGCTGTTTGCAAACCGCATAAAACAAAAGTTCCATTTGCATTTTTACATAATCTGTTAGCAACAAGTATGGCACTTAAACCTGACGAATCGCAATACCTACAATTTGACAAATCAAGAATTATATTTTTTTCTTTATTTCCTGAAATTAATACTAATTCAGATTTCAAAGAAGGAGCTATCTGAGAATCTAACTTATCTGAAAGTACTTCAATCAGTGTGTGAGTGTCTTTTTTAGTTATTTTGCATTCCATTGTTTTTCCAATTTAGTTTCAACAGAGTAAAGATAATGTAAGCTTTGTAAAAAACAAAGCTTACATTAAATTATTTTTATTTTTTATTAGCTTTTTTTTCTTCTGCTTTTTTTAATTCAGATTTTAAATTAGCCAAATCAGATACATCACCAAGAGTTGTTTTCTCAATTGTATCACTTACTTTTTTTATTGATTTTTTATTAGCTGCTGCTTTTGATTGCTTTTCAGTATCATCTTGAACTTTTTTCGCATCTTCAAATGTACGAGTATGTGATACAAAAATTTTCTTAGCATCTTTTGAGAATTCGATAACTTTAAAATCTAATTTTTCATCTACTTTAGCTTGCGTACCATCTTCTTTAACAATATGATTAGGAATAGAAATAGCTTCAACACCATAAGGCAATGCAACAATTACATTTTTTTCACTAACTTCAATTACAGTACCTTCATGAATTGAATCAACATTAAATATTGTTTCAAATACATCCCAAGGGTTTTCTTCTAATTGTTTATGACCTAAGCTTAAACGACGATTTTCTTTATCTACCTCTAAAACAACCACTTCAATTTCAGATCCAACAGCAGTAAATTCAGCTGGATGTTTAATTTTTTTAGTCCATGATAAATCAGAAATATGTATTAAACCATCTACACCTTCTTCAATTTCTACAAACACTCCAAAGTTTGTAAAATTACGAACTGTTGCTTTATGTTTACTATTTATAGGATATTTAGAATCAATTGCATCCCATGGATCTGGTTTTAATTGTTTCATTCCAAGCGACATCTTACGTTCTTCACGATCAAGAGTTAATACAACTGCCTCTACCTCATCGCCTACATTTAGGAATTCTTGAGCACTACGTAAATGTTGAGACCAAGACATTTCTGAAACGTGAATTAAACCTTCGATTCCGGCAGCTATTTCTACAAATGCTCCATAATCTGCCATTACAACAACTTTTCCTTTTACTTTATCGCCTATTTGTAATTCTTTATCTAATGTATCCCAAGGATGTGAAGTTAATTGTTTCAATCCTAAAGCAATACGTTTTTTCTCATCATCAAAATCAAGTATTACAACATTAATTTTTTCATCTAATTTTACAATTTCTTCAGGATGTGTTATTCTACCCCAAGATAAGTCGGTAATATGAATTAAACCATCTACACCACCAAGATCGATAAACACACCGTATGTTGTAATATTTTTAACAATACCTTCGAGCACTTGTCCTTTTTCGAGTTTTGAAATTATTTCTTTTTTCTGAACTTCAAGTTCCGCCTCGATAAGTGCTTTGTGAGAAACAACAACGTTTTTAAATTCGTGGTTAATTTTAACTACTTTGAATTCCATTGTTTTACCAACATACACATCATAATCGCGAATTGGTTTCACGTCTATTTGTGATCCAGGTAAGAACGCTTCTATTCCGAACACGTCTACAATCATACCACCTTTGGTACGACATTTCACATATCCTTTAACTATTTCATTCTCTTCTAATGCTTGATTTACACGATCCCATGATTTTAATGCACGTGCTTTTTTATGTGATAAAATAAGCTGTCCTGATTTATCTTCTTGACTTTCAACAAACACTTCAACTTTATCGCCGGGTTTTAATTCCGGATTGTAACGAAACTCGTTTACATTAACAATACCATCTGATTTGTAGCCTATATTTACAACAACTTCTCGTTTTGTTACTGTTACTACAATACCTTCTACAACCTCATTTTCAGAAACAGTTGACAATGTTTTGTCATACATAGCTTCTAAACTTCCACGTTCTTTATTTGTATAATAATTTTGATTTGATTCAAACTTTTCCCAATCAAAATCATCTTGAGCAGCTTTTGCTGCAGATACAATAGAATCAATTTCTTCGTCAGACGCACTATCTTCTTCAACTAGTTCATCATCTTCATCTTCAACCTCTTCATCTGCATCAAGATCTTCATTTTCAATTTGTTCAACATCATCTACCGGAGTAATATCTAAGATATCCTTGGTTTCGATTTCTTCGTTTTGTTTTTTTTCTTTTTTAGTCATTTTAAATAATTAATAGTTAGACATTATATATATAAATTTTGGAGCGGCAAAAATAAAAAACTTTATTTATTTAACTAACAATATTTTATAATTTTTTGAAATATTTTTAGAATAAAACAACATTTATAAAGAAATTTTCACGAAGTTTGCAAACTATTTTTGAAAGGATATCGTATTAATGTTGACATATATAAAAAAGGATTTTTTACTATGAGGCAACTAAAAATTACTAAACAGGTTACAAATCGCGACACGCCATCGTTAGATAAATATTTACATGAAATTGGCAAAGTTGACTTAATCTCTGCCGAAGAAGAGGTGGAATTAGCAAAACGTATTCGCGAAGGTGACCAAAAAGCACTCGACAAATTAATTAAAGCAAATTTACGCTTCGTAGTATCAGTATCTAAACAATACCAAAATCAAGGATTAAGTTTACCTGATTTAATTAATGAAGGTAACTTAGGTTTAATTAAAGCAGCACAACGTTTTGACGAAACACGTGGTTTTAAATTTATTTCGTATGCTGTATGGTGGATTCGTCAATCAATTTTACAAGCATTAGCAGAACAAGCTCGTATTGTTCGATTACCTTTAAATAAAATTGGTTCAATTAATAAAATTAACAAAACACTTTCAAATCTTGAACAAGAATTTGAACGTGAACCAACTGCCGAAGAAATTGCAGCTGAATTAGATTGTAGTGCTCGTGATGTAAAAGAATCGCTTAAGAATTCTGGTCGACATATTTCCATGGATGCACCTCTTTCGCAAAGTGAAGAAGGCACTTTATATGATGTTTTGGATAATAAAGATACCCCATCGCCAGACCAAATTCTTATGCAAGAATCATTACGCAAAGAAATTGAACGTGCTATTTCAACGTTAACTGAACGCGAAGCTAGTATAATTAGATTGTATTTTGGTTTAGGACAAAAAAATCCGTATACATTAGAAGAAATTGGCAGTGAATTTGGACTAACGCGAGAACGTGTTCGTCAAATCAAAGAAAAAGCAGTACGAAGATTAAAACACACTTCACGAAGCAAAATATTAAAAACATATTTAGGTTAAATAAAAAAAGCACTGAAATTCAGTGCTTTTTTTATCCTTATTATTGAAACATTCAAGTTTAAAATTCTATCATTATACCTAATGTAGGCAATACAGTTCCGGAATTACTAGAAATTGATCGCAATTTATATGTAGTTCCTTCATTTTCAAGAATAAAATTACCATTTGAATCTTTTTCACGTAATATAATATCTTGTTGTTCAGACTGATAATTATAAGCATTTTGTATGTCTACATATATCATAAAACTCCAAGATTGAAAATACCAACGTCTATCAATTCTTATATCAAGTTGATGAAAAGGTTTAAATCGCTCTTCGTTGTAACGCGAATAATCTAATACCGGACCACCCCGAGTATCCCAAACAGCTTTGACTGATGACGCTTCCATATCATACGGTGTATATGGTAAACCGCCTACATATCGCCATTTTGCCCCCACTATCCATTTGTTCGAAAAATTCTTTGAGAGTGTAGCACTAAGCAAATGTTTACTATCCCATGTTGTAGGCACATAAGTTTCATAAAAGTCTTGAGATTCACTACGAACCAATGTATAAGAAATTGTAGATGTAAATCCATTTGTTAAACGCATCCTATTCATAAATTCAAGCCCATATGCACGCCCCTTACCTATTGATAGAATTTCTTCATCACCTAAAACACCAAAATCACCACCTTTTGAAGCCAACGAAATTGAATCTTTTACAGAAAATGGATAATTATCATATTGTTTATAAAACCCTTCAACAGTAAATACTATTTGTTTATTCATTTGATATTGAAAACCACCAATGATATGATTTACAGAAATATAAGTAATATCATTTTCTTTATTCACATATTCCCCGGTATTATTTTTATATCCTAATGTTGTATAAGGAGGTAATTGATAATAACGACCGGTATTAAAATTTAAATTAATTTTTTCGCTCAAGCCATACGATAATGACAACCGAGGTGATATTTGAAAAAATGGATTTGCCATAGATTGTGCATATGAATTACCATCAACTCGAACTCCTGCCGATAGAACCAAACGTTCTTCAAGCACTTTTTTACTAATTTGCGTAAATGCACCATACTTAAATAAATCAATATTTGAATTGTAATTTATTTCAAAAACTTGATCTTGAATAGTTCGTTTTTGATATGTATCGTTAGTATATTTTGCAAATTCTCCGGAAACACCATAGGTAATTTTAAATCCTTGAACACGTGTTACATATTCATACCGTAATTTGTTTTCCATTTCTTGAGAAGAGTAATCAAGAATTCGAGGTAAATTTTCATTGTTATCGGGAAATTTATACGAAATATTATTAAGCATATTTCTACTCATAACAAAACGGTGAAACCCTGAATTGGTAAATTTTTTATAATTGGCTCCAATTGCATAACTCCATTGTTTAGTTACGGGCAAATAAGCCAAAATATACTCTTGCGACTCGTCCGGCTCCTCTATTCCTAAATTCAAACTAAAATCATCTAAAGCTCCAATACTTACAATAGTTAATTCGCTTCGGTCGTCAAACAACGTTTTATGTTTAAATTGATAATCGGTAAATGTAGGTAAAAACGGTAATCCAATAGCATCGAATAAAAACTGCAAATATGAACGACGAACTGATGCTATGTATGAAGATCTTTTACCAGAAGGGCCATCGAGTGTTGCCGATAATTCTGAAGCACCTACACTACCTCTAAATTTAGTTTTTTCTTTATTACCTGATATTTGAGAAAAATCGAACACTCCACTTAATGCATTACCATACATAGCCGGAAATGCTCCGGAATAAAAATCGACTCCACCTATAAAATCGGCATTAATAATACCTACAGGTCCACCGCTAGATCCTTGCGTTGAAAAATGGTTTAAATTTGGAATTTCGATACCATCAAGATAAAATCGACTTTCGTTGGGACCTCCACCACGAATTATAATATCGTTACGAAATGAAACAGTAGATCCTACTCCGGGAAACGACTGTATAACTTTAGAAATATCGCGATTACTGCCGGGATTTGCATCAATTTCCTGCAAACCAATTCGTTGTAAAGACAATGGACTTTCCTCAGGTTTAATAAAAGGGGAAGCTGTAACTACTACACCTTCAAGTTTTTGAGCTTCTTCTTGCATAGCTATTTCTACAAATGCTTGTTTGGCATTGGTAACTTGAATATCACGAGAAATAACGGTTTTAAAACCTATAAAACTTGCAGTAAGAGTAACAATTCCTGAAGGTAAACCGGTAATTAAAAATTTACCTTCTAAATCGGTTAATGCCCCTATTAGGGGCTGTCCGGTTATTTCTACATACGCAAAAGCAACCGGTTCATTAGTTAATTCATTATATACACGCCCAGAAATACTACCATTTTGACCTAGAGAATATAACGATAAACTTATTATAATATACATTAAAAAAATTCGTTTCATAGTTTTACTATTTAAGAGTAACAGAAATAAAATCAACTATTTGCAAAGCTGAAGTATGACCTCTCAAATCGGTATACAATTCACCATTTTCACCAGCAAAATGTCCATGACCGATTGGATTCATATAATATATAGTGTTTTTTGAAGTTACATCAACATTTACAGCATATATTACCGATGGTTGAGCCGAGGTTTTATATTCAAAGCTGTTAGGATATTTTGAATTTGTATAAAACTGATTCCAATCCCAAGCCTGATTAATTTCTAAACATACTTTTATTTTATGAGGAAACGTTTCAGGAATTGATGAATAAATAGTAACACTTCCTTTAGGAGTTGCACCACTTAATGCATCGGGCACTATAGGATTTTGTAGATTCACCGCAGTTATATTTCCTCCGGTTTGTTTATGAAGCCAATAAGGTAAAGTGGCAGGACGAATAGATATTCCTGAGTCGGGCAACCATACATTATTTTTAGAATAAGCATGACCATAATAATTTGTTGCAACAGATTTTGTAACAAAAATAGTAGATAGAATTTGTTCGTTCATATCTTCAATCCAAATGGCAAATGAAGGATTATTAAATGATTTGCCGGTTTGAATTGCAATAGTTAGAGGTATACTTTTAAGAGAATCTAAAGTAATAACATCATTTATGTTTTGCTGTTTTTGAGATGTACACGCCAAAAAACTTAAAAATATTCCAACACATACAATTAATATACATTTTCTCATATTATACATTTTTTTAAAAACTACAATCAATTTTACACTGATATATGTTGGAGTAATTAGTATGTATACCTTACTAAAACTTACATCATTATTTAATAATTATAAAATACACTTTACTTGCATACCCACACCAAATACCCATTCCATTTTCGATATTTGAAGTAAGATTAAAACCATTACTTGCAAAAGGATTACCTGAATTAAATACTTCTTTTTCGTAATTATTCCAAAACAAATAGGATTGTTTATCTATTGCACATATTTTTATCAACACCGTATCGCCCACAGTATATGTATCTTCTCTATTTTTATCATAAAAATTTTCAATCCCCTTATATAACATTACATCAGGACAAGTTCCATTAAAATAATCATCGCGAAATGCAGACTGATATGTTGGAACAAAATCATTTTGTTTTCCACGTATTTGAGTGAAAATTCTATAATAATTTTGTGTTTGAACTTCATCGCAAAATGAAATCCAGACATATCGTTGTGTAGAATCGGTTGCATGCGGCTCTGTCCAAATATTTGAAATTGCAACACTTTGCGGTATCGTTGTTTGAGCTCGCAGAGTATCGGAATAATATACAACTTCGAGTGAATAGGTTTTTCCTTGAATACCTTTTATACTTTGAGAAGTATAATAATGAGGCGGAAATGAATTTTTTCTCTTAACCAAGGTTAATATTTCTGTTTTTTCGCCATCGCTAATAGTAACTTTTGCTCGTGTATTTACCACATCATAATAGGCGGAAGAATCAATTTTAGCAGTTAAGGGTAACGAATATGTTAAAACCACTTTAGGTGATGCTCCAACTTCTATACTAGCATCAACAACGACACGTCTCGATGTTGGTTCTGTGTTTGTGAAATTATCGGAACACGAAACAAAAACTGTAATTATAGTGAAAAAATATACAATATAGTAACGATAAAGAATCATATATTAGAAATTTAATTGTACTGATACTGAGGGTAATATAGGAAATAAACCAACATAATTTTTAACAAATTGCAATGAAAATTCTTCCACATTACCCTGCATTTCATAATATATATAATATACATTGTTTCTGTTATACACATTATAAACAGACAGTTGAGTTGCCAATTCAAACTTATTGTTTTGAATAATTACATATTCAGCTCCTATATCTAACCTATGATAGGCAGACATTCTTGAACTATTTAGAGCACCATATTCGCTCACCACATTCTTACCAATAAAATATTTTGATACAGGCTCAGAATATACTTTTCCGCTACTATACACCCACAATCCACTAAACTTTAAAGATTTCGAAAGCTCATATTGTATTTGCACAGATACATCATGGGGTTTATCGTATGATGCAGGATACAAATACCCTGAATTTAACTCCTTAAATTTTCTTAAAGTTCTTGAAAAATTGTAAGAAATAGCACCTGTGAACTCACCAATTTGTTTTGACAGAGCGAATTCTGCTCCACATGCGTAACCTTTACCTCGAGTAATTTTTTGATTATAAGAATTTGCATATAATGTTATAAATCCATCTTTAAATTCTATAATATTGTTCATGGTTTTATAATACAACGACAATGAAGTTTCGAACATATTATTATTCCAATTTTTATATACACCTACACTCGAAATCCAACCATACATTCGAGGATTGTAGATTCCCGCAGGCATCCAAATATCGGCAGGTAATGCCGCCGAAAGCATAGAAACCATATGAGTGTGTTGAGTTGTCCGCATACACGAAAGTTTAACTGTAGACTCCGTAGAAAGTTTATATTGTAATTGAATTCGAGGTTCAATTCCTACATTTGAATAAATAATTTGATTTGTATAAAACTTAAGAGTATCAGCTATTTCGCCAACCTCATTGTATTGAACATATGAAGATGGACCTAATAAAAAATAAGGAACAACTCGAAACGAAATTACACTTGAAAGTTTTGGAATAATTTGCCAATTATGTTCAATAAACATAGATTGTTCCGCACATTGCGAGAGTAATGCCGGTGAAGCAATAAAAGCTTGGTTATTAATTGACACATCTACAGTTCCAGAATTAAACGTCTGAAAATCGGAACTCAAACCATACATAAATGTATGTGAATCGAGTCGTTTTTTTGCAATATATTGTAATGCATATTTTGAAACACCAGTAGAAATATGTAATGAATACAAACTTTGTTGTGCAGCAAAATCAAAATTATATTTTGAAAAACTTGCGGTAGTCGTATGAACCCAATTTTTAGGCGACAAATATTTCCACTGAACTGCAACACCTATATTTCCCCAATTAGCTTTATTTTGCAAAGAAATTTGAGAATTATCCAATCTAAAAATATCGCCCCCAGCATATCCCGACACATAAAAAATATGCTGCGTATTTGGCTTATAATCAAAACGAAATGTTGCATCGGTAAATCCAAATTCGGTAGAAACCTCTTCTCGCAACTGTAAACTTTTTTCTACAAGCGGCATTACAAACAAATTTAGATATGTTTTGCGAAACGAAGCTCTTAAAGCACTTTTGTTGCTAATAGGTGCATTTATCATACAACGAGAAGATAACACCCCGACAGAAATTTTCGTCTCAATACTATCTAAAATAGCAGGCTGCGATTGTATCGCAAGAACTGAAGACAAACGACCTCCATACATAGCCGGAGCACCTGATGAAAATAATGTTGCCGATTGGATAATGTCGGAATTGAAAACCGAAAAAAAACCTAATAAATGCGAAGGGTTATATATCGTAGCACCATCATATACAATTAGATTTTGGTCTTGACTACCTCCACGCACAAAAATACCTTGCATACCTTCAATCTGCCTTACACCCCCCGAAGCCGCTAATGTTCTAAGCACATCAGGTTCACCCATAAAACTTGGTAAACTTCGCAATTGGGCTCGTTGCATAGTAATTTCGCCAATAGAGTTAGTCAAATTATCATCTATCTTTTGTTTTGTAATTGTTACTTTTTGAATATCAAATTCATTAGGTTTTAAAGCCACTGAAATATCAGGTTTAAAATTTTTATTAAGTATCAAAACAGTGTCATTAAACCCTAAATAACTAACAAACAAGGAATCACCGGAACAAGAAATTTCGCAATCCACAATTCCATAATTATTCGATATATAGCTTACCCCTTGTGTAGCAACATACACTTGAGCTCCAGATAATACTGCATTATTTAACGAATTAAACACTTCAACTCTAATTCTACAAGCATTTTGCGAAAATGTTTGTAAACTTACTATTATTAAAAATATGGTAAAAAGTTGATTCAAAATGCAGATAATTATATATGTAAAAATACATAAAATTAGTGTATTTCAAAACAAATAAGATAATAGAGTTTAGTGGATATAAGTAATAAAAAAAAGGAAGATTATTTTTATAAAAAAAATTATAATTTCACTATGTAAATAAAAAAATAAATTAGCTTTGCAATCGAATTTTAAAACATATACAGCTATGGACGAAGTCCCGGATTATAGACAAATAAAGTATTAACACATCTGTAAGGGACTCTTAATAATGTATCCTTTGCAGTAATAATGTAAGGGGAACATTATGATAAAAATTTTCAAAACTTTTGGCGGATATTTAGAAATTGCCGAACCACAGCAAGGTTGTTGGATAAATGTAATAAAACCAACACCTAAAGAAATTGAACGATTATCGAACGAATTTAATTTACCAAGTGATTTAGTAACTGACGTACTCGACGTTGATGAGCGTCCACGTATTGAATTCGAAGATGAATGGACATATATAATTTTACGTATTCCTGTAGAAGTTCTTAATAATGGACTTCCATTTCATACCATTCCCCTTGGTATTTTTATTACCGATAAATTTACACTTACAATTTGCATTCAAGAAAATGAAGTATTGCCAACAGGTCAACCCTTGCCTTTTCGCGAACAATACAGACAAATAACAGACAGTTTGAATTTCTCGTTGCGTTTGTTTATGCGTTCGGGAACATTATATTTGCGGTATTTAAAACAAATAAACCAAATGACTTCGCTTATTGAGCAAGACTTAGAAAAATCTATTAAAAACAAGGAATTAAATAAATTGTTGAAAATGGAAAAATGTTTGGTATATTTTATTACATCAATTAAAGCAAACGAAATAGTACTTGCAAAACTGCGAAATTCTAAAAAAATTACAACCGAAATAAATGAAGACTTACTTGAAGATGCATTTATTGAAAACAAGCAAGCTTTGGAAATGGCACAAATTTATTCCGATATACAAAGCGGTATGATGGATGCATTTGCTTCGGTAATATCAAACAACTTGAACGTGGTAATGAAAAAACTAACCCTAATTTCCATTATCCTCATGATTCCAACTTTAATTGCAAGTATATTTGGTATGAACGTACCTAACTTTATGGAAGATTGGACTTGGGCTTTACCTAGCATCATTGCAGGTTCGGTATTACTTTCTGTGTTAGGTGTAATTTGGTTTAAAAAACAAGAGTGGATATAATATCAAAGTAATATTTGCCACGACACTATTAGTTTTGTTCAATTATTATATCAAATCTATCCCAAAATTTTGGTTCAAGTACAAACATATCATCACTCGTATATGCTATGTTATCGTATCCGGCGTAATGTTGAATTATATTTTCGGAATTAAATGTTATATATGTTGTTATAATTTTTGATTGCCGTTTGGCAGGGGGTGTTAATATAGGACACTCATAATTACCAGATCGTGCAACACTATGAGGTTGTGCCATGCTTATTAAATCAAATATATCTGCAGCACTTTGCGATTGAGTGGCAATAAATGAAGTATCGGTACCTCCAAATACAAAACCTTTTAAAAAAATTCCATGTTCATAATCATATGCCTGATGTTGTGTACGTTGCAAAAGATAATGCATATCGCAGGTTACAGTATTTCCGTTTCTTTTAAAAATATTTGGCCATGTATTGTATTCATACATTGGTAATTCTGCAGGATAATCAAATTCAAACGTAAAAGCATCAGGCAAAATTAATAAATACCGTAAGCGAATAGTATCTTCTACAAACCAACCGTCATTATCAATATTTCCCCACATTTGCGGTATTACTTCAACAGTACTTCCATTGGTAAAATCGGCAAATCGTCGTGCATCATCTGATGGCCAATTTACACTAATGACTTCTACCATTGTTTGCATACCTGCTTCGGATTCTTTTCTATCAACATAACGAATAGAATTGAATTTTGCAGTAACCTTTGATGGGCTGATAAACTGTATAAAATCGCCATATTCATAATACTGTTCATACATAGATTCAGATGTCGATTCTGATTTTACATGCAGCTGCTTAAGCAATCCCGAACCATACATTGTTCGAAACTTCACATCTAAGCCTTCTTTATGACATGCTGTTGTAAAAACAATTAATGACAGAATTGATAATACTTGTATTTTCATAAAAATGGATTAAAAATTAAAACCTAACTCAAGTTTCTTATAAATTAGCAATCATTCTTTGGATTCAAACTCTACATTGTTCTTTTCGAAATTACAGATTAAAAATTTCACATAAAGTTATACTGAGGTAACACTATATACACTCAATGAATTCATAATTAAAAATTATTCCTCAGTATACCAACTTGCATACATAGAATAATTATTTGCAATTTTTATAATTATTTCGCGCGTTTGCTCAGGGTCTATGTCTTTAATTTTTTTTGCAGGAACTCCGGCGTATATACTATTAGGCTCTAATACTTCGCTATCGCGAACCAAAGCTCCAGCTGCAATTATGGTATTTTCGTTTACTACCGCATGATCCAATATTATTGCCCCCATACCTACCAACACATAATCTTTTATTGTAGCACCGTGTATAGTTACATTGTGTCCTATAGAAACATTGTTTCCTATATGTATTTTTGATTTTTCGTATAAAGTATGCAATACAGACCCATCTTGAATATTTACCTTATCACCTATAGATATTGAATTTACATCACCCCGCAACACTGCATTAAACCAAATACTACAATCGTCGCCAATTACAACATCGCCAATTACAGTAGCTGTTTCAGCTAAAAAACAATTTTTTCCGATTTTAGGAGTAAATCCCCGAACTGATTTTATAAGAGCCATAATTTATTGTTTAATATAACGTACAAATGCTAATTGAGTTCCATCGGGTGACCAAGAATTTACGTTAATAGTTCCTTGTCCACCATAGAATTGGTCGGTAATATCATAAATTTCTTTCGTTAAAAGATTCATGCAACGAAGTTTTACTTGTTGCCCAAACGGGTGCGCTTGCTGTTGGTCGTGCACATACGACAAAAAAACCATATACGTATTGTTGGGACAAATATGCGGAAACCAATTAGAATATTCATCATTAGTTATTTGAGTTTGTTCACTTCCATCGGCACGCATTCGCCAAATTTCCATACTGCCCGATACAAACGAATTATAATAAATATAAGCACCATCGGGCGAAAACTCCGAACCATCGTCTTGCACTGGCGAATTTGTCAACTGCACTTCGGCTCCCCCCTTATCTGCTATGGCATATATATCCCACTGATTGTTGCGCAATGCTGTATAAATATGGGTTGTACCATCGGGAGAAATGCCATGCCAAAAACATCCGTTGATTGGTGTTACTAAACGTGGCGTTCCGCCTTGGATTGGAAGTGTATATATTTTTGAGGTCTGCCATGCCAAGGGATTTGTGTCATCTGCATCGTGCGAACTTATAACGATACGTGTTCCGTCGGGGGTTATACCATGGTCATTATTGCAATTAACAGCAAAATCTGTGTCAACTAATTCTTTTCGTTTATTAGAGAAATAAATTTTATACAAACGGCCTTCCGAATTGACTAACAAAAAACCATCTTTACTCCAATTGGGAGCTTCAACAATTTGGGTATCTTGCCAAAAAATTTCACATTTTTTGGTTGTAATATCAAGTATTTCAACAACAGAACGTATCATATTATTTCCCCTGATAAAGTTGCACTGCATCTACCTTTAACTGCTTCAACTCCGATTCCACAAAATACATCATATGCCCACCTTTGTAGTATGTCATACTAATATTTTTTTGTAATTCAGGCGAAAGATTTAAATGATTTACAAAATATTGCGTACCAAAATAACTGGTTGCTAAATCGTATAATCCATTTGCCATCCAAACTTTCATATGGGGATTTGTGAACATTGCATGACGTAATTCTGATGTTACGTTCAAATATTTGCCATCAGAAAATTTCCAAGGTTGCACATTTCCAATTACATAAAAAGGTAGATTGTTTTTGTATTGCAAATCGGTACGTACATATTCGTTGAATGCAGTACCAAACGCTCCCGATATTTGCGTATAACTAGGGTCGTCGCCGGCATAATCACGATTATTTATTGGATCGTCCATAAGTAAACGCACATCGTAACGACCTATAATTTTATCCGTATCATCGAGCAAATATTTACGAAATTTATATGACGGCATCCGTAAATTGTTTTCCAAATATATTTCGTAAGACACACCGGTATACAACTCTAAGGTTTTTGCTATTAAAACTTTATTTACATCAGAAAGTTTATCGCCTTGCAACAGTGCTAATGCATATTCATTGAGTGCAAATGCTTCTACTTTTGCTATCAGGTCTTTGTCTTGTGTTTGTTCAGCTTTTAGTTTATTATGATACAAGGCAGCATATGTATAAACCGGAAGATTACAAATAAAGGGCATATCATTATTTTCGAATTCGCGTAATGTTTGAAAATCTAATGCACAAGATATTAAAGAAATACCATTAAAATACATAGAATATTCATCCATTAGATACTCTACCACACCACATGCACGAGTAGTTCCATAACTCTCGCCAGCCAAATATTTTGGCGACCCCCATCGGTTATTCTCGCTCGTCCACTGACGAATAAAATCACTTACCCATTTCACATCATTTTCGAAACCATAAAATTGGTCGGCTTTTTCGCCCTCGGCAGGTTTACTAAAACCGGTTCCAACAGGGTCTATAAACACTAAATCAGTAATATCGAGCCATGAATATTCATTGTTCACAATAGAATACGGCGGTTTTTGTGCATTTCCGTCGGCAGACATAGCTATACGCTTTGGTCCCAAAGCCCCCATGTGTAGCCAAACCGAAGCAGCACCCGGTCCACCATTGAATACAAATGTAATGGGGCGATTTTTCATATTGGATTCACCTTGTTTAATATAAGCTACATAAAACATATTTGCTTTGTGTACCCCTTCTTTATCTTGCACTTGCAAATATCCGGTAGTACTTTTATAAGGTATGGATTTTCCGCCAATTTGAGCTGAACCTTGAACGACAACAGTCCCTTGAGGTATAACAGATTTAACAGATGATTTTTCTTGTGCAACAACTGATACAGAAAACACACAAAGTAATGATATCCAAAAAATTTTCATTATTTAATTGAATTTAAAATAAGTACTACACTATCACGCAATTTCATATATTCGGGCATACGATTTTTACTAACGGGTTCAGAAGGCGGCGAAACAATTTTAAGTGGATTAACAGCTTTTCCGTTTTGATAAATTCTAAAATCGAGATGCGGCCCCGAGGACAACCCCGTACTACCAACATATCCAATTACTTGCCCTTGACTCACACGAGCTCCTTCACGAATACCACCTGCATATTTAGATAAATGCATATATGAACTTGTAAAAGTTGTATTATGTTTAATTTTAACCATATGCCCGGCACCTCCGGCATAACCTTTTTTGATTACCGTACCATTCCCTATTGACATTACCGGAGTACCAATAGGTGCAGCATAATCTACTCCATGATGTGGGCGAACAATTCGTAATACAGGATGCTTTCGAGCGTGTGAAAAATAAGAACTTATTCTCGAAAATTTTAGCGGTGCTTTTAAAAAAGCCTTTTTTATCCCATTACCATTTTCGTCAAAATAGCCCATTTTCCCATCTTTTCCCTCAAAAGGAATTGCATAGTAATCTTTACCTTCATGATTAAAAACGGCAAATTTTATTTCCTTTACCCCTACACTCTTTTTGTCAATTTGTTCTTCGAGAAAAACTAATTTAAAATAATCACCTTTTTGCAAACCAAAGAAATCTACTGTCCATGCATAAATATCGGACATTTCCATAGCAAGCGAAGGCGTCAACCCCTTATCAATCATAGCATTCCAAAGCGAAGACTCTATCACGCCTTTTACTCTACGTTCGACAATTTCTACCGGTTTACTTTCTTTGTATATTCGCATATTGGTTGAATCACGCAAATCAAATACAAGGTAATCGGTGGTACTAATTTCATAAATAAAATATTGTAATGATTGTATTGAATCTTTATTACCATACAACATAGTAATAGGATTACCTGCTCTAAATTTACGAACATCAAATACGGTATCACATGATTGTGTAAGTTCAAAAGCTTTTGTTTTAGATATACCAGCTTCAATTAACATTTGAGTTAAATGTTTATTTCGCATAAGCTTATCTTCTATAACATCAAATATATTTACCTGAATACCATACATGTATTGCGGTTCTTCCTGCGGTTCGGATTTTTGCTCTTCTGTTTTGTTAGTCGAAAACCACTCACATGAATGCATCATGCTCAATACCAAAATTATAAATAAAAATTGAATATATGTTTGTTTGATCACGCTTGTCATTTTTAATTACATTCCTGCATTTTTTACGAAAATACTAAAAAAACAAGTATTGATATAGAAAAACCGTTGGAGGTTATTAACAGACAATTGTTAATTATGAGTTATGAGTTGCGGTATAGTTACATTTAAACCTTTCAGACTTTTAAGACTTTCATCATTCGTGTCTTTGTGGCATTTATTAATGATTAATAAAAAAATCTGTGGTAACAAAATCAATGGAAAAAACATAAAAAAGCCGATTGAGATACAACCGGCTTTAAATATTTTACAGTTAAATAGGTACGGAAATTATGCCCATTTTGTATTACGCATATCTCCCGATGCTATAAATTCTGTGTGCATTTTGAATGCTTCAGACAACATTAGATTTGTATGCATACGTTTGTTACCTAATTTAACAAAATCCCATAATAATTGTTTATAATCGGGGTGCACACAATTTTCAATAATAGTTTGTGCACGTTGGCTTGGAGATTTTCCGCGCAAATCTGCAATACCTTGTTCGGTTATCAATACTTTAACCGAATGTTCAGAATGGTCGAAATGAGATACCATAGGAACAATAGCAGAAATAGCACCTTTTTTTGCCACAGAAGGACAAGTAAAAATTGATAAGAAACTATTACGCGTAAAGTCACCCGAACCTCCAATACCATTCATCATGGTAGTTCCAAGCACGTGAGTTGAATTAATATTCCCATAAATATCGGCTTCTAACGCTGTATTTATAGTAATTAATCCTAACCGACGCACAACTTCGGGATTATTAGAAATTTCTTGTGGACGTAAAACCATTTTAGGTTTAAAAAATGCTAAATCTGCATAAATTTCATTTAAAACTGATGGAGAAACAGTTAAAGAACAACCACTAACAAATGTAAGATTTCCTTGTTTCATTAATTCAATTACAGCATCTTGAATAACCTCGGTATACATCATAAACGGAGGAATTTCGGGATTTGCACCAAGTGAACCAAGAACTGCATTTGCAATATTTCCCACACCAGATTGTATAGGTAAAAATTCACGAGGAATAATTCCTTTAGCAATTTGCGATGCTAAGAATTTAGCAACATTATCACCAATTTTTGCAGTTACTTCATCAACCGGACTAAAACCACCAACCTCATCGGGACGATTGGTTTCTACCACTCCAATGATTTTAGCAGGATCTATTTGCAATACCGGCGTACCACATAAATCTTTAACCGTATATACAGGCACCGCTCTACGAATAGGAGGATCTTGCAATTCATAAATATCATGTATTCCTTTAATCGCCGCAGGGTGGTTTGCATTTAATTCAATAATAACTTTTTTTGCTAAACGTGCAGCAGTTGGAGAAATACCAACCGATGATGTCAACACAACCTCTCCTTTATCATTCACATCAGCAGCCTCAATAATAGCAACATCTACATCGCCCATGAATCTATAACGTAATTCTTGAGCAACTTGCGACAAGTGCATATCAAAATATTCCGTTTGACCGCTGTTAATTAAATTTTTCATGTCTTTATTTGACTGATACGGTGTTCTGAATTTCACCGCATTTGCACGTGCCAATTCGCCATCAAGAGAATCGCCGGTAGATGCACCGGTAAACATACCAATTTTGAAAGGTCGTCCCGCTTCGTGTTCTTTTTTTGCTCGTTCTGCTAATGCTGTAGGAACGGCTTTAGGAGCCCCAGCAGGTGTAAAACCACTAAACGCAACATTATCGTCGTGATTAATGTAAGAAGCTGCTTCTTCAGCAGTTATAAATCGTAATGCCATATGTTTTTTATTTTTTTAGTAAATATCAGCTAACAAAAATAGTATTTGTTGCGAAATCAAACAAAACAAATGCACAAAACTTATCATAAAAAATAGCTTAATTAAATCATAAACTAACAATGATATAGAGCTGTTTTTTT
>MWCJ01000031.1 GCA_002069975.1 Bacteroidetes bacterium ADurb.Bin217
CTTTTTTGTTGGGGCGAAAAATCTTTTGCCCTCTTCTCTTTTTTAGTAAAGAAATAAGCTGAATAAATATCTATAAGGGCGTATTGCATACGCCCTTACGAGTGACCGTATTTTTACCCTATAGCATGTATGAGTATATTCATCTGATGACTATAGCATGTATGATTTTTTTTTTGTATATTTACTCTATGAAAACGAATATTCGTTGCGGACCAGGGGTCGGTTCCCTGCAGTTCCACATTCGTATATAGATTCATACAGTGCTTGTAATTGTAATGTTTCTTGTTCCGCAATGATTATCTCAAATGCTGTACGAATATCAGTTCCCGATTTCAATAATATAACAAGCTCAGTATAAAAAGCTTTCTTTTTTTATCGTTTAAAGTTGTGCCGAATAATGAAATATCTTTTTGTAATACATCAAAAAATGAATTTTTATTGTTTTTGGTTTGTATTACGTTCATTTGTATTTGTAATTTGCTTTATATTATTTATTTGTTAACGTGTATGAACAACCTAAACCTATTAATGAATAGTATTCATTAATATTTTCTTGTTTATAGAACTTATAAACAATTTTTTTATAATCAACAAATAATTTGAAATTGTGCAATATTTTGCAACTAATTGCAGTATTAAATGCTATCCCGGAATTGGGGGTAACAGGTTTTACGCCATTGAAATATGAGTCAATTTCTGATTCAGAACCATAATCTTTCCACCATACATATTCAAATAATGAACGTCCATATATTAATACGCCAAACTTATATTCCAACTTGGTTGTTCTATATTCTGCAAGTAATGGTAATTCAATATCTATAGCTCTAAAATCTGACCTATAATAATAGTTTTTCTTATCACCATATATATATGTGTTACTTATTGAATCATAATAGCTATCAAACATCCATCTAATTTCACTAAACCTATAATAATTACTTCTTCCCCAAAAACCGATATTTATTCCTGATTCAAAATTAAAATTTTTATTAATTGGCACATTAAAACGGTATCCAATATCAATACCTGACTTTCGAAGAGAAGATGGTTTTTTATATGATATTGCATGGGTAGAGCTAATTTGAAAAGAATAGTTTATTTGTGAAAATAATTGTTGTGTATTTAACAATATAATTAATGAAAGAATTATTCGCATATAATTTTATGATTATAATTTATAACTAAATCCTATTTTTAAATCGGGTTTTACATTGTATCGATCTTTTTGTAGAAGCCATTCATTGCCATCATAGCTATACCAAGATAGTCCAATAGAATAATTCATGTAAAGTTTTTCAAATACTTTGTTACGAAATCCTGTAAATAAATTTATATGATATCCATTTGGACTATTTTGTATTATTGTTCTCCCTAAATCAATTGCTAAAAAAGGCGATATTTTAGTATTCGAAAAATAATATTTATAATCTATAAAAATAGGAAATAGCTTATTATATTCGCGATTCCAATTGTAAGCAACTCCAAATCCAATACTATGAGGATAATTATAATAGCTGTACACAAATGAAACCCCAATATTTATGAAGTCTCCTTGCAAAATAGCACTACAAATACTATCATTGTGTGTTTGATTCCTTTTCTTAGACAAGAGTGATTCATTATTAGTTCGAGTATTTGTATACAACGTATCGCTCATGCTTTGTGAAAAACTATAAAATGTTTGTAATATGAGGTAAATGAGTATTATTGATTTGTTCATGTTATATTTTGTTTATTCTAATCGGTAATAACAACTACATAATTTGCTCCAAAATCATACACACCTTCGGCAAAATCTGTATCTTTTTCCTTTCCATTAAACCCAAATTTACCCTCAGAAACCGTGCGTTTTTCCATAGTCATACCAAAAGGATACCCGAACCATGGGTTTTGAGCCTGTATGTATGTTGCGTTTTGGGGCATTTTGGTGTGGGTTTTTTTTTGTTTTTTCTCCTAATCACTAAATACAATAGTTATTCAAATATTTCTGGCATGCCCGCCCAATGATCATATCCACCTGCCTTTGATAACATTATTATGATAATTATTATAATAATTATCAATAATTTTATAATTGAAATTTCTTTAATGAAATATATAAAAAATAACCATCGAATTTTATTTTTCATAAAAAAATTAAGGTTTATTCAATCTTTATTTCTTCAAAAGTAATATTTGTGATTTTATTTTTTGTTATTAAATCTTTAACAAACTCGGTACAAAGTATTAAAGTTGTATTTTTTAAAGAAAATATTCCGGCTCCATTCCATGTATTTAAATCAAACTTCAAATTTTCTTCATAATTATTGACTTTATTTAGGTTTAAAATTTCGCCTGCTATAAAAGTCGGTTGAAAAACAAAATATTCAACATCATGATTTTTTATAATTATAGGAAAACAAGTCCACCCACAAATATTATTTACTTCTAAAAGTTCTTTTAATTTTTTAGAAATAGCAAAATGTTCAAAACTATCAGAAAACATTATAGTATCATAAAAAATTTTTCCTTTTGAGACTTCAAACAAATTATTTGTAATCATATTACTATCAGAAGGAATATGCATGCCTGTTTTAAAAGGTATTTCAGTTTGAATTTCAATCGCACCTCTTTTATCAGCTGAATCTAGGTTATAAAAAATCATATTTATCCATTTTAAGGTGTTGGTGTATCTCCTTTTGAATTACCAAAAACACGTTCTTCAATAATATCTCTCTGTTTAAAAATATCTTCTTTAGTTGCATTAGGATTCTCTTTTTGAAATCTTTTCCATTCTTTTGTATGCTGTTTTGAAAGTTTTTGATGATTTTTAGCTTCTCGCCAAATTCCATTTGAAGGAGCATTAATTTCTTCATTTGTAATTCCACGGTGACCCCGGATTCAAACCCCCAATCCCAACTAATATTCGTTTTTTGTAAAAATACATTCAAGTTTTTTAAAAAATTACAAATTGATATTTTTTTATAGCCTTACAATATTCTATAGCTTTTTGATATTGAATTATACGAATATTCGTATGAGAACATTGGTGTTGAATAAGTGTAACATGTGTTAATTAAACAACCGTGTACTTTGATAAAAACCCGATTGTGGTGGAGCAGGTTTTTTGCGAAACGATATGAATATTTCGTGCGAACCATAGCTGTGTGGACTCACATCGCCTACATTGAAATCGTATGCATAGCCTATATAAATTTGTTCTTTTACAATTAAACCTGCAAGTGCTACCATCGACTCGTCTAATCGGTACGATGCTCCTAACCAGAATTTTTTGTTAAAATATACATTCGTATTTGCTTCAACTTGGTATACATTGCTTCCGCTTTTGGCATATACTGTTGGTACAAAAGCAAGTTTTTCGCCTGCTTGTACGCGGTATTGTGCGTAGCCATAGAAATGGCGTGGCATATTGAATATACTAGCCTGCTGCAACGATGTATGTAAGTGTGCCGACGATAGTCCTATAGCAAAGTCTTTGTGCAAAAATTGTAATCCAAAGTCTATGGTTGGTTTTATTTCCCCTTGATTGTCAAATATAGCACTTGGGTCTGGGGTTATCTCGTCTTGAAATTCAAGCATACTGCCATCGAGCGAGCGATGAATTACTCCAGCTGCAAAACCTGCTGTAAGTGCTGTTTTTTCAGACAATTGAGCAGTATATGAATAGAGTAATTTTGCATATAACGACCGTTCATATCCTAATTGATCGTGAATGATATTTAACCCTATACCACCAAATCGGGTGTTGTTGTCAACACAAAGAGTTTGTGTCAATGGGCTGGTTTCAAATCCTAACCATTGTTTGCGGGCAAGCACCGTTGCACGTATATTTCCGGTGCTACCGGTATAGGCAGGATTAAACGAGAGTTCGTTAAACATATAATTTGTTTGCTGAATATCGGTTTGTGCTATACTTATATGTGTTGCTACTATAAGTATGATTGTAGGAATATATGTAAATATTTTTGCCATATCTCTATTATTATTCAGTTATTTCTATTGGAGTATCGTCTATAGGTCTTGTAAGTTTGAGTGCTTGGTTTATCGATATTTTTTGTCCATTGTTGTATGCTACAATAAACGAATTATATCCTAATTGATCAATTTTAGCTTTTATTGCTTCAACTTCATCTAAACTGCGATATAAACCTACCGTGTAGCGATAAAATCCATCGGGATATTTGGTGCAATAGGTAGGAATACCGGGGAATTGTTTTTCAATTTTTGTAAATGTTTGAGCATTACATGCACTTCGGGTTGCCGAAATTTGAATACGATAATATATTCCTTGTTCTACGGGTTCTTCGTTACCTTGCGATTGCGTTACTCGTTGTGCCAATTGGTTATGAAACACGGCCTTTTCACCTAAATGTAATTGGTCTACATTTACAATAGTGAACGATGTGCGGCGGTTCATTTGGTGGTCTTCTTCGGTTTGTGCATCGGGTACAAGCGGACGAGTTTCGCCCCAACCTTGCCAAGCCAATCGTTTGTCGCTTATATTTTGCGAAATTAGGTAATCTACTACCGATTTTGCTCTGTTGTGCGATAGTGTTATATTATATTCGTCGGTAGCTCTGTTGTCGGTATGCGAATTTATTTGAATGCAAATATCTGGATTGTTGTTTAAGATATTTACAATGTTATTCAATTCTTTAATAGATTCGGGACGAAGACTGTATTTATCTAAATCGTAAAAAATATCGCGAATTATGTATTCTTTGCCTGCGATAATTTTATGCATGGTAAAATTTAAATCATATCCGTGTAACGAATCCATATAAGTGTTTTCGGTAATTCCCATAGTAGAAACCCATTTGCTTTCGGGATTCAAAAATTCGTCTTTAAAGGTAATGAAGGTATAATCCATATCTTTTTCTAAAAACGGATATGAATACACACCAAATTCATCGGTAATTAATGTGTCTGAAGTTTGTTTACTGTTATTTTGTATCACTACTATAGCATTTGGTATGGGTTGGTACGTGTCTTTGTCGGTTACACGTCCTGCAGCTACTATTTCTACTTTTTTAAACTCAAAATAATAGAGGTCGTCGCCACCTACACCACCGGGACGGCTCGATGTGAAAAATCCTGAATTATCGGCAAGCAGAAGTAATCCGAAATCGTCGGCACTACTGTTGAATGGAGCTTTTAAGTTTACCGGATTTGCAAATACTGTGTCATTTTTTTCGGAATAATATATGTCTAATCCACCAAATCCCATATGCCCGTTCGATGAAAAGTAAATTCCCTTGGTATCGAATGTATAAGGAAACATTTCGTTAAATGGTGTATTGATAGGGGAGCCTAAATTTTCGGGTTTTCCCCATTTTTCGGTTTGAGGGTCGCGTTGAATTACCCAAATATCTGTTCCTCCTAAACCTGCCGGGTTATTCGAAGCAAAATACAACGTGTTGCCATCGGGCGAAATTGTAGGATGCCCCGAACTATAGGCTGTAGAGAAATGCTCGAATTTTTTTGGTTTTGTCCATGAATTCGTAGATTCGTTGTAATCGGATGTATAAATGTTACAATTTTTTTCTACACCTTTGGCACCGTTGCACTGCATTATATATGCTATATTACGGTTGGGGTCAAACGAAAATGTACCATCGTTGTATGTTGTATTTATTCCTACCAATTTTACAGGTGGGGCCCAAATGTTTGATTGTTCGTTGTGAAATGTTTCGTATAAATCTTCGAATCCTTCGCCGGTTACGTTATAAGTAAATCCGTCGGGGGTGGGGCGTGACGTAGAAAATATTACTTTTTCTTTGCAAAAAGCCGGTGAAAATTCATTGAAACTGGTATTTAATTCTTGCACATTTCTGTGATCGTAGATGTTTTCTAAGCTTTTAGCAGTATCGGCAAAATCGCACGACTTTATTTTCATTTTTGCAAATTGATCTTTCGAATTACGGGTAAGATGTGTTTTATACATTTTTTTTGCAAGAGCATAATCGCCTGCCATCATAAGCATGTTGCCATAATTAAAATACATAGTTTTGGTTTCGTCTTTGTATTTCACATCATGTGCTCGTTTATACCACGTAATAGCTTGCGGGTATTTATTTGCTATTCTGTAACATTCGGCTATTTGAAAACTGGCATATCCTATTATTTTTTTGTCTTTTTCGTTTTCTATAGCTTTTTGATATAAATCGGCTGCGGTTGCATAATTTTTTTTCTCGAATGCAGCATCGGCTTTTTTTATGCTTCCTTGTGCGAACATATGCATGCTGCAAAACAAAATGCATATACTCAATGAAATTCGTTTTATTATAGTGCTCATACTCATATGTTTTCTATCTAATTAAAGTTACCGGTCCTTTATGGCTTTGTCCGTTAGGAAGTTCAACAATGTAAAAATACGTGCCCGAAGTCATTTCTTTTCCTTCGAAAGTGCCATCCCATCCGGCAGTACCTTCATATAATGTTTGCCCCCAACGATTTATAATTATTGTAGGTAAATTCATATTTTCTAAATAAATATCGTTTACGCCGTCTTTGTTAGGCGAAAATGCGTTAGGAATAAACACTTCGTCGGTTATTATTAAATCTACAGTTGCAGTGTCCATACATTGCGGGTGGGTATATGCCGTAAGAATTATAGGATATGTTCCCGAAAAATCGTATCTACGAGTAACATTGGTTGTAGTAGCTTCCTCGCCATCACCCAAGTCCCAATGCCAGGTAATAGGCATAGATGTAGAATCGCTTGTGTTTATAAATCCAATAGTTTCGAGCATACGAGCCGGATTTTTAGAAATAGTAAACGAAGCTTCGGGCATTTGGTATACACCTATATATTGATTTTTAGTTTCGGTATAATCGCAGCCCCCGGCTGTAGCTGTAAGACTTACAGTATATATGCCCGGCACATAATTCGCCGATGTGTTTTGGACATAGGTAGTATCTCCGTTGCCTAATGCCCATTCCCAGTCTGTAATGGTAAACAATGATTCCGATAAATCGGTAAATTGCACGGTAGTATCTTGACACGCTATGGTAATATCCGCTTCAAAATCAGGTATTACTTCATACACGGTAACATTATTCGCTGCAGTTATCGTATTGGATGTGCATCCATTATCATCTTCTAACACAAGTGCTGTAGTGTATATGTTACCTGTTGTATATGTGTATTCAATTTCCGATAATGGAGAATCTTCGGTTTGGTTTGTATTTCCGTAAAACCAGTTATATTTTGTAGTATTTACGGCATTTGCCGTAAAAGTAATAGTTGATGGGGCACACGATTCTATAGGGGTAAATGTATATGTTCCTTGTGGTCCGCCTACTTCAATATAGTCGGGACGCAACAATACATCGGTACAACCAAAGTCATCAGTTACGGTAAGTTGCACATCGTTTATTCCCGGTCCACGATATTGGTAAACAGGTTCTTCTTCGGTACTGCTATTTGAAAACGGATTATAGATATCTTCAAAGAGCCAATTGTATGCAGCAATAGTTCCCAATGCCGAACTCGACGCATTGGTCATAGTGGCAGAACCTGTGCTCCAACAAGGTATTACAACATCAGTAGAGCTAAAGTCTGCAACCGGATGTCGAACGGTGATGTTTGTTGAAATGGTGCTGTCGCATAAATTTGCATCAATTACTCGTAAACTTACCGTAAACGCTTGGTCTTGTGTTATTGTATAATTGTGAGATGGGTTTAATGCATTGCTCAATGCCGAGGCGTCTCCAAAATTCCATTCGTTTACAGTTTGTTCTGTTGATGTATTGGTGAATACTACTGCATTGTAATGGCAGGTAGTAGGAGCAACGGTAAAGCTTGGGTATGGTTTGGTTGGCGTTATGGTAATAGTTTTGGTGCTATCGCATCCTCGAGAATCAGTAATAGTTAGTATAGTAGGATATGAACCGCGAGTTTCAAATATGTGATTTGGATTTTTGCTTACAGAATTAGTTTCAGTTACAACTCCATTGTATGTCCAGGTATATGTATTGTCTAAGTTCTCGTCAATTTGTAAAATGTTTCCATCGCCAAATACCCAATTCCATGTAACCACAGAATCAGGAAGAGTAGCGGTAGAATTATCGCTAAAGTCTACAGATAGAGGAGCACAGCCTGTTATATTGTTAGCCGCAAATTGCACCGATGGTACTTCGTAAATAATTACATTGGCAACTTTGGTTATGGTATCGCTACACCCATTTGAATCGAATGCAACAAGGGTAACATCAAAATTCCCGGAAGAAGTGTATGTGTGAGTTGGGTTAGCACCTAACGTGTCAGTTACATTACCATCGCCAAAATCCCATTCCCACGAGGTTATAGAACCTATGTCTGTTGTGGAATTGTCGGTAAAGCTTACTCCGGTATGTTGGCAGCTTTCGTTTTTGTTTTGAATAAAATTAGGAACTACATCCGATGCAGTAAATGCAACCTCTATAGAGTCTTGACAATTATGTGTTGTATTTACTACCCGTAATTCACTTATATAATTACCCGGCACGGTATATTCATATTCGGGACTTTTGTTTCCTACAATAGTTTCAACTACATCGGGGTCTACACCATTGCTCCATGTCCATGTATCTCCAATAATCGAAAGCTTCATGCCATCGCCAAAATCCCAATAATATTCATCGGCTTGTACCGAATTATCGGTAAATTGTATTTTGTCGGGAAACAAACAAAGTACCGTAGGGTTAATGATAATGTTCCGCCGTTAAAGTAACCGTAAACGTACCAATAGTATCATATGTGTAACTTGGGTTTTTTCCCATTCGTGTAGTTCCATCACCAAAATCCCATATCCAATTAGTGCAAACAATATCGGGGGTAGGGATATCTTCAAAATCCATTTCTGTATTAAAACAAACAGTAGTTGGAATAGTTTGGAAATCGGCAGTTGGGGTCATACCTGCACCTACCACGTCGTCGCGAGTGAGAGTGTTGGAGCAACCGGCATTGTCTATTACCGTAAGGGTTACATTATACGAACCTGTATCAGTTAATGTAATAAGTGGATTTTGGTCGGTAGAATTTAGGGTGATGGTTCCATCCTCGCGTATTACTTCCCACGCCCACGAAGTTATAGGATTGTTAGATGTACTTAAATCGGTAAATGTAACCGGTAATGGAGCACAACCACCGAGGGTATTTGACGCAAAATCAACTTGAGGAATCCGAATGCGGATATGGTTGGGAAACATTGATGTATTTACACAGCCATTGTTATCGGTAACTTGCAGAGTAATGTTGTAGTTACCTAAGACATTATAGGTATGCGAAGGGGTTAGTTGCGTAGACGTACCTCCATCGCCAAAATTCCATGAAACAGAAGTGGTATTCGCAGTTGTATTGGTAAAATTTACTGTAAACGGAACAGCACAAGCTGTGGTAGCACTTTCGGTAAAGGTAGGAGTAGGTAAATCGTAAACGGTAATATCTTGTGTTTCGGTATCGCTACATCCGGCACTGTTTTGCGATTGAATACTCACGGTATATGTACCCGCAGTTGTGAATGTGTGCGTAGGATTAGGTACGTTAGAGGTAGGAGATCCATCGCCAAAATCCCATGTTCGCAATACTACACCAGCCGAAGATGCGTCGGTAAATTGTGCGGATGTTCCTCGGCATACCGTATTGTCATCTATTTGCAAGCCGGCACTAAATGTTCCTATTTTTATATAATCGGTAATTGTAGAAATATGTTCACAATTCGAAGCTGTTTGCACTCGTAAGCGAACCGTAAAATTACCTGTGGTAGTATAGGTATGCGATGGATTTGCTTCGGTAGACGTTTGTCCATCACCAAAATCCCATGTGTAACTTGTTATAGGTCCGGTAGAAGCCCCGCTGTTGAACATAGCGGTGAAAGGAGCAGTACAACTTTCGGTAGCAGCAGCACTAAAAGAAGCTAACGGTTTGGTAGTTATATTCATTGCTGTAGGCATATCGTAAAATGCATTACAGCCATTAGCATTAGTTATAGATAAGCGAACAGGATATAATCCGGTATTTATATAGGTATGTGTAGGGTTTTGTAAGGGAGAAACATTTCCATCGCCAAAATTCCATGCCCAGTTTGTAATAGGTACATCGGAGGTTGATGCATCGTTGAATTGTAATTCGTCGCCTTGGCAATGAGCACTTTGAGTTATTGTAAAGTTTGCTGTAGGGTTTGCATAAATTCTAATGTGTGCAACTTTTTCTTCTGTATCACTGCCCGATGCGTTGGTAGCTGTTAGTCTTACTGTATACGTCCCAGGAGTTGAATATATAAATGAATATTTTCTATCGGCTCGCAATTCAGGAGTTTGATTGCCTCCAATGCCAAAATTCCAAGTCAAACTTGTTGGATTATTGGTTGATAGGTCTTCGAAAATAATAACTGTAATACCACAACCCGATGTTGCCGAAGCCGAAAAATTAGCTACCGGTGCTTGAGCAAATATAGCTGTTGTAAATAAAAAAAATAGGATTGCAAGTTGCGTAATTCGCTTACAATTTCGATGAGAGTAAGGGTGTGCCATACGTTTATTATATATAGTTTATTCCACTTCAAATACAGAATGATGATACAAGATTGAATCAAGAAAGTAATACTCAAAAAAAATGAAACAACCTCTATATCGCCAATAATGTTGAAAAGTACGAGATTTTTTCAGTAAATACAAAATTTTTTTTGGTTTTTTTTGGTTTTTAATGCAAAATTTTTGCGTTGAATTTTTTGCGTGATTTTTAATTCGTTGATTTTTAGTTGTTTGTAAAGTTTGAAAGTGGAATGGGGGGGGTAGTTAATTAATTATATATAAAATCGTATACCCTTTTTCACTACATAATCGCATTGAGCAGGCACAACGAATTAAAAATTAAAAATTTAGAATTAAAAATTAACCATTTTTCCCTATACTTGCATATATAATTTATATACAATGCTCAACTGGAACAGCTTATTATCGCACAAGCGGTTAGGAATTGATGAAACATTACATACATCGGAAGATGCAGCACGTTCTCAATTTCAACGCGATTATGACCGAATTATATTTTCGTCACCATTTCGTAGGTTGCAAAACAAGACTCAAGTATTTCCATTGCCCGGAAGTGTATTTGTACACAACCGATTAACGCATAGTCTAGAGGTTGCATCGGTAGGTAGGTCGCTTGGTAATATTATTGCCAATGGCTTAGCCGAACGTCATGTAAATGTACCGCAATCGCTACTCGACGGTATTGGCTCTATAGTTTCTGCAGCATGTTTGGCACACGATTTAGGCAATCCACCGTTTGGTCATTCGGGTGAAAAGGCAATTTCTCGTTATTTTTCCGAAATTGATACAAATAATATTCGTGAATTGCTTACTGCTTCTCAATTTCAAGATTTTATAAATTTTGAGGGTAATGCCAATGCATTTCGATTACTTACACATCAGTTTTCTGGGCGACGTAAAGGTGGGTTTGCTCTAACTTATGCTACAATAGGAACTCTTTTAAAATATCCGTGTACATCTTCCGATATTGCCAATAATAATAGTCCGTACGAAAAATATGGAGTATTTCAAACAGAATTGGCAACATTGCAGCATGTAGCACAAGAATTAGGCTTACAGGCAATTACCGATTCGGGTACTGTATTTGGTCGTCACCCTTTAGTATTTCTAATGGAAGCTGCCGACGATATTTGTTATCAAATAGTAGATTTGGAAGATGCTCACCGACTGGGAATACTCTCGTCGCAGCAGACCAAAGATTTGTTGTTTGCATTTTTCGACCCCAAAGCAGATGCTAAAGCCTTAGACGAATTGCATGTGCTACTTCACGATGTAAGTGATGAAAATGAACAAATTGTAATTCTCCGTTCTCGAACTATAAATAAACTTATTGATGATTGTGCAGCAATATTTTGGGAGCATTACGATGATATTATGAACTGTAGGTTTTATTCGTCGCTTACCAAACAGTTGCAAGGAGCTTCGAAACAAGCATTGCAAGACATTCAACACATAGCGTCAAACAAAATTTACAATAGCCGCGAAGTGGTTGAAATACAAGTTGCAGGGCATAGAATTTTGAGTGAATTGTTGCATGAATTTATTACCGCAGCATTAAAAAACAATTCGCTTTATACAGAACAACTATTACGACTTTTACCAACACAATTGGTGTATGCCAATGCCAATACGTATTCACATATATGTTCAGTCGTTGATTATGTAGCAGGAATGACCGATGTATATGCACTCGAAATTTATAGAAAAATAAAAGGTATTTCGTTTTCGGTAATTCGATAAATCATGTACTTTTGTTGCAACGAATAAATTTTATACATATAATTTTCATATAAAACAATGGATCAAAAAATTATAGACAAAGCAAAACAATGGCTTACAGGTAATTATGACGAAAAAACAAAAAAAGAAGTTCAATATTTACTTGACAATAATTATAAAGAATTAGAAAACGCGTTTTATCAAAATTTAGAGTTCGGAACGGGAGGACTTCGCGGTGTAATAGGTGTAGGAACCAATAAAATGAACATTTATACTGTTGGAATGGCGACACAAGGATTTGCAAATTATATTAAAAAAGCATTCCCGAATGAACACATAAAAGTAGCAGTAATTCACGACTGCCGTATTCGTAGTCGATTGTTTGCCGAAACTACAGCCAAAATATTTGCCGCTAACGGATTTACCGTATATTTATCAAAAGAATTACGTCCAACTCCCGAATTATCATTTGCTATTCGACATTTGGGATGCAAAGCCGGAGTAAACATTACCGCTTCGCACAATCCTGCAAAATACAACGGCTACAAAGCATACTGGAGCGATGGCTGCCAGCTTGTACCACCTCACGACAATAGTGTGATAGACGAAGTAAATAAAATTGCAAGCATTGACGATGTAAAATGGAAAGGCAACGAAAGCAATATTATATTGTGGGACGAAGAAATTGACAAACCATATATTGATGCTATTAAAGGACTATCGTTGCAACCGGAAATTATTCAAAAACAAAAAGACCTCAAAATAGTTTTCACTTCGATACACGGAACAGGTATTAAATTAGTACCACGTGTGCTTAAAGAGTTTGGATTTACCAATGTTCATGTTGTTGAAGAACAAGCTGAAATTTCGGGTGAATTTCCATCGCTTCGTAAACCGGGAGTGGCTGCAATACCTGAACAAGATTATACCGAAACAGAATGGCTCAACAAAATTCATGAAGTTACCGGCTCGCCAAATCCTGAAAAAGAATCGGCAATGAAATTGGCTATCGAAAAAGGAAAAGCATTGCAAGCCGATATTATAATGGCAACCGACCCTGATGGCGACCGTGTAGGAATAGTTGTAAAAAATTCACAAGGAGACTATGTAATTCTCAACGGAAATCAAACAGGAACCTTGCTTGTACAATATTTAATTCAAGCATGGAAAGCAAAAGGTAAATTGCAAGGAAAAGAATTTGTGGTAAAAACTATAGTTACTACCGAATTGATTACCGAAATATGTAAGGCATACGATGTTGAAATGTTTGATGTACTTACCGGATTCAAATATATAGGCGAAAAAATATTAGAACTCGAAGGTAAAAAACAATTTATAGGTGGTGGCGAAGAAAGTTTTGGATATTTAGCCGGAGATTTTGTACGCGACAAAGATGCTGTAATTGCATGTGCAATGATAGCTGAGGCAGCTGCGGTTGCAAAAAATGAAGGCAAAAGTTTGTACGATGTATTAGTTGACACCTATGCAACATACGGATTATACAAAGAAGACTTGATTTCGATAGAAAAAGAAGGCAAAGAAGGCAAAGAAGCTATAGATGCTATGATGCAAAATTACCGTAAAAATCCTCCAAAAGAATTGAATGGTTCACCAGTAATTTGCATTAAAGATTACAAACAACAAATTGAAATAGATTGTGTGGCTCAATCTCAGAAACCAATTGCGTTACCAGCATCAAATGTATTGCAATTTTTCGCACAAGATGGTTCAAAAGTAACTGTACGACCATCGGGAACCGAACCGCTTATTAAATTTTATTTTGGTGTAAAAACTGAAGTGTCGGGGGCAGACTCGCTCGCCGCTGCCGAAGAAGTTTTGAAATCAAAAATTTCCGGATTGAAAGTTTCATTAGGAATATAAATAAAAAAGCACTTCAAATATGAGGTGCTTTTTTTATTCATTTTTTTTTTGTATTTTTATAACATTAAAAAATAAATATAAAACACTATGGATTTTGTAAAATACTTTAGAGAACAAGCTCAAAGCAATCCGCAACGTATAGTATTGCCCGAGGGCACAGAACCACGCACATTGCGAGCAGCGGATTTTATAATTAAAGAAGGTATAGCAAAACTCATACTATTGGGTAAACGCGATTTTATTGAAGATTTTGCACACAAAGAAGGATTACAGTATTTACCTCAGGCAGAAATAATAGACCCGCACAATCATTCCAAAATAGATGAGTATGCAGAAATGATTGTAGAAATACGAAAAAATAAGGGAATTGAGATAGAAACAGCTCGTGAACTTATAAAAAATCCACTGTATTTAGCAGCTACAATTATCAAAGCTGGTGATGCCGACGGAGAAGTTGCTGGTGCCGAAAATGCAACACAAAATGTTTTGCGTCCCGGGTTTCAGTTAATTAAAACATTACCCGGGGTTTCGATTGTTTCTGGTGTGTTTATCATGATTCTTAAAGATAAACAGTTTGGTGACGATGGTGTAATGTTGTTTGCCGACTGTGCTGTGAATCCTGACCCAACCGAAGATGAATTGGCTGAAATCGCTGTTACAACTGCAAAAACAGCTCAAAACCTTTTGGGTATGACACCACGTATTGCCATGTTAAGTTTTAGCACACATGGTAGTGCAAAACACAAAATGATAGACAAAGTAGCACATGCTACTCATATTGCACAAACAAATTATCCTAATCTTATAATTGATGGCGAAATGCAACTTGATGCTGCTATAATTCCCGAGGTGTGTTTGAAAAAATCTCCAAATAGTAAAATCAAAGGAAATGCAAATGTACTCATATTTCCTACTCTAGAGTCAGGAAATATTGCATACAAATTGGTTCACCGATTTGCTCATGCCGATGCATATGGTCCAATTTTACAAGGTTTAGCAGCACCTATTAATGATTTGTCGCGCGGTTGTTCTGTCGAAGATATTATAAATGTGGTTGCAATTACTGTAATTCAAGCACAGAATCGAAAAAAATAATTATTGTAAGCGATATTTGTATCATGAAAATTCTTGTATTAAACTGTGGAAGTTCGTCTATTAAATATCAATTGTTGCAAATGAACGATGAGGTTGTGATTGCACAAGGTATGATAGATAGAATTGGTGAAGAAATAAGTAAAGCTAAATTAGAGCTTGCCAACGGCGAAAAATATATTACAGAACTTTCGATTCCAAATCATGATATTGGGGTAGAATATATAATTGAAGATTTATGTAATCCCACTCACAATATTATACAAGATAAACAAGAAATTACAGCAGTAGGTCATCGTGTGGTGCATGGTGCCGAAGTATTTAGCAAAAGCACTACATTAACAGCAGAGGTAATAGCACAACTAGAAAAGTGTTGTGAACTAGCTCCTTTACACAATCCTGCAAATTTAAAAGGAATATATGCTGCTCAAAAATTGTTACCACATGCGGTACAGTGCGGTACATTCGATACAGCATTTCATCAGTCAATGCCTGCACATGCATACATGTATGGATTACCCTATTCATATTATGAACAATTGAAAGTGCGTAGGTACGGATTTCATGGTTCTAGTCATAGATATGTAAGTCAACAAGCTGCACAATTAAGTGGCAAACCCTACGATGCTTGCAAAACCATTGTATGTCATTTAGGTAACGGTTCTTCTATTTCGGCAGTACTCAATGGCAATTCTGTAGATACCAGTATGGGATTGACACCGCTCGAAGGATTAATCATGGGAACTCGTTGTGGCGATTTAGATTTAGGTGCAGCATTTTACATTATGCGAAAAGAGAACCTGTCTATTGATCAATTCGATACAATTTTGAACAAACAAAGTGGCTTCAAAGGGATTTGCGGTATTTCTGATATGCGCGACATGAAGCAGGCTGCTGCCGAAGGTAACGAACGTGCCCAATTAACATTAGATATGCTTGCATACCGAATCAAAAAATATATAGGTGCATACGCTGCTGCTATGCAGGGGGTAGATTGCATAGCGTTTACCGGTGGTATTGGAGAAAACAATCCAGACTTACGTTTGCAGGTATGTAAAGGATTAGAATATATGGGAGTAGAGTTTGACGAACAAGCAAACAAACAATCGGGCAATACAGAATATATTATTTCTACGGCAACATCACGAGTTACCGTTATGGTAATTCAAACAAACGAAGAAATTGTAATTGCTCGCGATACGTATGAATTGATAACTGCGTAACGATATGAACCGTGCTATCATCAATAGTATCATAGTGTTTGTACATATATTTATATTCGTAGCATGCAGTCCCGACAAAGTATTTTTACAACCTACGCCACTTCCACTCACTCAGCGATGCTATAAAATTCCCGGTAATGCCGATTCTATTGTTGTATTGTTTCGTGGCAACAATTACGAACCGGTATTTACAAAATTTGGTAAAGACACCGTAGATATGCCATTTTCGGTTCAGGCTCAATTTGTAACGAGCACTACGGGAAACAAGTTGCATACATGGTTTCTCAAACATGATTCTGTACCTGCTCATACCACACTCATATATATGCATGGCAATTCTGGTAATTTAGCAACAAATTATGCGCTTATGACTCCATTGTTGCATCATGGCTATCAAATTTATATGGTAGATTACAGCGGATTTGGATATTCACAAGGCGAGGCTACTCGCCAACATGTGCTTGACGACGGTTTGTCGTTTGTAGATTTTGTTTGTTCGCAGCCGCAGGTATCTCAAACTAAGATAATATTGTACGGGCAATCATTTGGTGGTCATGCATCAACAGTAGTAGCACACGCTAAACAAGCACAATTAGACGGTTTGGTTATAGAAGCGGCATTTTCGTCGCATCACGATGCTATGACGGGTATATTGGGGTGGCTTGGACGTATGGTTACACCGGAATTGTTTAGTGCCAAAGATTCCATTGGACTCATTCGCAAACCTATTCTTATAATTCATAGTAATGAAGATGACATAGTACCACTGTATATGGGCAAACGACTTTACGAACGTGCCCAACAACCCAAATATTTATTGGAAATAGGTGGCTGCCATGTATGTGGACCTCAATTATACGACACTATAATATCTAAGGCAATTCGCACCAACATTTTACACTACACAAACTAAGCGTATGACAATTACTGAATGTATTGAATTTGCTAAGCAAAACCCTAATTGTACTGTGGCTACGGTAGAACAGAATAAACCTCATGTTCGAACTATGGCTTTATGGTTTGCCGACAATAGCGGTTTTTATTTTCAAACAAGTACCAACAAAGATGTGTGGAAACAAATACTAGAAAATAGAAATATTGAATTATGTTTTTATCAGCATCAAGGAATTATTGGTTCGCAACTCCGAATAGAAGGCGAAGCGGAAATAATTGACAGCCCTGAACTACGCGAACGCATACTCCACGACCGTCCATTTTTACGTCATTTTGGAATTACCAAAGAAAGTCCCGAATTAGTGTTTTTTAGAATTGCCCACGGCAAAGCACATATGTGGGATATGCGGCAGGCGATACATAATAAAGAATATGTTGATTTTTAGTGTTTTTTATCAGGTCTTCACAGTAAAATTCCCGAATAATATTTTTTCTATTATAAGACATTAGAAGCACACAGTCTTACGAATAGTTAATTTTTCCAAATTTTTCTATTATTTTTTTTATACCTATATGTCATACTAATAAAAATATGTATTTTTGAGCAAAATTTCGCACAAATGCAAACACTGTTAAAGTCTGAATTTATAGAGTCGCAACGAATACTTCAAGAATTTATTCAACAACCGAATATTTTTGAAACTTTAGAAGCTGTTACTCGCTGTATAATTAAGGCTATAGAACAAGGAAATACCATAATTTCATGTGGTAACGGTGGTTCTATGACAGACGCTATGCATTTGGCCGAAGAATTATCGGGTAAATTCAGAAAACCACGTAAAGCATTACCTGCAATAGCTATCAGTGACCCATCGTTTATATCGTGTGTTGCCAATGATTACGGGTACGATTATGTGTTTGCTCGATTTATAGAATCTATGGGAAAACCGGGTGATATATTGGTAGCATTTACTACTTCGGGAAATTCCGAAAATATTGTTAAGGCTCTGCAACAGGCCAAACAACAAAATTTAATTACCATAGTGCTTACGGGAAATACCGGAGGCAACGCAAAACACCATGCCGATTATACTATATGTGTTCCACATGTAGGGTATGCCGACAGAATTCAAGAAATACACATAAAAATCATACATACACTAATTCACGCTATAGAGCAGAATTTGCTGTAAAAAAACTGACATACTATGCTTGTAAAAGCTTTTGGTGGAGCTGTTAATGGAATTGACGCTCGCATTATTACTGTGGAAACCGATGTGGTAGCCGGAGCAAACTTTTTTATTGTAGGTTTGCCCGATAGTGCTGTTAAAGAAAGTCAGCAACGAATAGAATCGGCGTTGCGAAGTTCCGGATATAAATTGCCGGGCAAAAAAATTACAATTAATATGGCACCTGCCGATATTAGAAAAGAGGGGACTTCGTACGATTTGACTCTTGCTGTAGGAATTCTTGCAGCATCGGAACAAATGAAATACGAAGATATTCATAACTATCTTATTATGGGTGAATTATCGCTCGATGGTGGAATTCATAGCATCAAAGGGGCGTTGAGCATGGCAATTGAGGCACGTAAATTCGGATGTAAGGGCTTTATTTTACCAAAGCAAAATGCTCGCGAAGCAGCTGTTGTAAATGATTTAGATATATATGGTGTAGAAACTATTAGCGAAGTAATTGGTTTTTTTAATGGTACACACCAATTGGAAAAAACAGAAGTAGATACTCGAAAAGAATTTTTTAAACATATTGATGTTTGTTCGTTTGATTTTGCCGAAGTTAAAGGTCAAGAAAATGTAAAAAGAGCTTTAGAAATAGCAGCGGCAGGTGGACATAATATTATTATGATTGGACCTCCGGGTGCCGGTAAAACCATGTTGGCAAAACGAATTGCTTCTATTTTGCCGCCACTTACACTTCAAGAGGCTTTGGAAACTACAAAAATTCATTCGGTTGCAGGTAAATTACAAGGTCATGTTTCGCTTATGACCGAACGTCCGTATAGAGCTCCACACCATACGGTAAGCGATGTAGCATTGGTGGGTGGCGGGGCTTTTCCACAACCGGGCGAAATATCATTAGCTCACAATGGTGTGCTGTTTCTCGATGAATTGCCGGAATTTAAACGAACGGTACTCGAAGTTATGCGGCAACCTCTCGAAGATAGAACTATTCAAATATCTCGGGCTAAATTTAGTGTAAATTATCCTGCAAGTTTTATGCTTATAGCATCTATGAATCCTTGTCCTTGCGGATATTATAACCATCCCGAAAAAGAATGTGTGTGTAGTTCGGGGGTAGTTCAAAAATATTTAAATCGTATTTCAGGACCATTATTAGATAGAATAGATATTCATATAGAAGTAGTGCCGGTGCCATTCGAAGAATTATCGAAACAAACAAAGTCGGAGTCGAGTAATGATGTACGTAAACGGGTAATTCAAGCTCGCGAGCAACAGCAACAGCGTTTTTCTAATACTTCAATTCATTGTAATGCTCAAATGGATACTAAAACCTTACAATCGTATTGTGTGCTTACCGCCGAAGGTTCTGCATTATTAAAGCAAGCTATGGAAAAACTTGGTCTTTCGGCTCGTGCCTACGACAGAATTATTAAAGTTTCAAGAACCATAGCCGATTTAGATGCTTCGGCAGATATTTTACCACATCATGTAGCTGAGGCTATTCAGTATAGAAGTCTCGATAGGGAAAATTGGGCAGGATAAGCGTGAGGCTTTTATTACCTATGAATCTTTTCTTGTAAAAATGCCCCGGTATATGAATCCTTGCATGCAATAATTTGTTCGGGAGTTCCGGTACAAACTATATTTCCGCCCTTTTCTCCACCTTCTGGTCCAATATCTATAACCCAATCTGCACATTTTATAACATCGAGATTATGTTCTATTACCAGTATGGAATGACCTTTTTGGAGTAATTGTTCAAATGATTTCAATAATTTTTGAATATCATGAAAGTGTAAGCCGGTAGTGGGTTCGTCGAATATAAATAAACATGGTTTGTCTTTGGATTCTTTTCCAATAAATGATGCTAATTTTATTCGTTGCGATTCGCCGCCACTAAGTGTGCTCGACGATTGACCTAATTTTACATACCCTAATCCTACACTTTGAAGTGGTATGAGTTTTTCGACAATTTTATGAGTTGTATTATTTTTTTCTTCTCCAAAAAATTGAATTGCTTCGTCTACAGTTAATTCTAAAATATCGTAAATAGATTTTTTTCGATACAAAACTTCTAGGACTTCATCTTTGAACCGTTTGCCATTACATTCTTCGCATACTAATTCCAAATCGGCCATAAATTGCATTTCTACTTTAATAATTCCCTCGCCTTGACATTCATCGCATCTACCACCTTCGGTATTGAATGAAAAGTGCGAAGGTTTAAATCCCATAAGTTGCGATCCTTTTTGGTCGGCAAACAATTTTCTAATATCGTCAAATGCTTTAGAATATGTTACAGGATTGGAACGAGTAGAACGTCCAATTGGATTTTGATCTACAAATTCCACAGAAAATATGTGACCTTGCACCCCGGTAATTCCGTCAAATTCGCCCATTAGAATGCCGTGTTCACCTATAGCACGTTGCACGGCAGGGTATAGTATTTTATTTACTAGCGACGATTTCCCCGAACCACTTACACCTGTTACTGCGGTAAATACACCAATAGGGAATTGTACTGTAATATTTTTTAAATTGTTTTCGCGAGCACCTTGAATGGTTATTGCATGTTTCCACATTCTGCGTTTGGTAGGAACTGCAATTTGTTTTCTACCTGTTAAATAATCTGCTGTAAGTGAATTTTTTGATGATACAAGTTCGTCAATGTTGCCTTCAAATACAACTTCGCCACCATTGTTCCCTGCTCCCGGACCTATATCAATGATATGATGAGCCGCTCGCATAATTTCTTCATCGTGTTCTACTACGAGTACCGTATTCCCAATTTGTTGCAATTTGAGTAATACCTGAATTAGTAAGTGTGTATCGCGAGGATGGAGTCCTATACTTGGTTCATCTAAAATATAGAGTGAACCAACCAAGCTGCTGCCGAGTGATGTTGCCAAGTTTATTCGTTGCGACTCTCCTCCCGAAAGTGTATTAGACAGCCGATTAAGTGTAAGATAGCCTAATCCTACATTTTCAAGGAATTCTAATCGAGTTCTAATTTCTATTAAAAGTCGTTTTGCTATTGTTTGTTCGTGGTCGGTAAGGCTGAGGGTATTAAAAAATAATCGGAGTTCATGAATAGACAAATCAACCAATTCGGTAATTGGAGTATTTTGAATCCGTATATATGACGCTTCGGGTTTCAATCGACTTCCATTGCATGTAGGACAAATGGTTTTTCCGCGATATCGCGACAACATAACTCGGTATTGAATTTTATAGAGATTTTCTTCAACCATTTTAAAGAATGCATTGATGCCTCCAAAATATTGATTACCTGTCCATACCAGTTTTTGTTGTTCTTTGCTTAAATCACTGTAAGGTTTATGAATGGGAAAATTGAATTTTTCGGCATTCATAACCAATTCATCTTTCCATTCACTCATTTTGTCGCCTTTCCAACAAACCACGGCGTCGTCCCATATTGAAAGGCTTTTGTTGGGAATTACTAAATTGGGGTCAATTCCCATAACTTTACCAAAGCCTTCGCAAGTAGGACAGGCTCCAAGCGGACTATTGAAGCTGAACGTGTGCACTGTTGGCGGTTCAAACACAATACCATCGGCATCAAACGTATTAGAAAAATAAAATGGTTGCATGGAATCATTTTCATCTACCCACACAATGCAACTGCCATTACCTTCGAAAAAAGCTGTTTGAACAGAATCAGCCATACGAGAAAGTTCCGAATTGTCGCTTACTATACGGTCTATGAGTAAATAAATATCTTTTGGGGCACAATTGTTCTTTTTTTGTAAAAATTCATCGATACGAAGCATTGATTTTTTGCAAAGTATACGACTAAATCCTTGTTGGAGAAATAGTTCTAATTTGTTTCCTAATTCTGATTTTTCGCAGAAAAGGGGAGCGGTTATAAATATTTTAAGGTTTGGTTTTGAAACTATAAAATCTACAACATCTTGTACCGAATGTCGGGTAACTTCTACGCCCGAAATTGGTGAAAAAGTTCTTCCAATACGTGCATAGAGAAGTTTTATGTAATCATATATTTCGGTAGATGTGCCAACTGTTGAACGAGGATTGGCGGTATTTACTTTTTGCTCAATAGCTATAGCGGGAGGAATGCCCGTAATATAATCTACTTCGGGTTTGTGTATTTTGCCTAAAAATTGGCGAGCATAGGCAGACAAACTTTCTACGTATCTACGCTGTCCCTCGGCATATATAGTATCGAATGCTAACGACGATTTTCCCGAACCAGACAAGCCGGTAATAACTACAAAACTATTGCGTTGAATTTTAAGAGAAATATGCTTGAGATTGTGTACCGAAGCACCTTGAATTTCAATATGTTTTGTTTGTGTTACTCGTTGTTCTCCCATCTAATATTATTTTTTACAAAAATGATAAAAAAAGTAATTGTAAATACATAAAGCTTTGGAAAGTTTGAATAAATAGAAATTGGTAAGCGTTTAAATACAATAGGAACGCATTATATTTTATTTACATTGATTTGTTCCTTAGGTATAAAACACAATCTTTACAAATAAATTTTATTTGTAATCAAAAGAGGGAATCAAAAAAAAATACGAATATTTAAACAGTTTCTTAATCTAATTTAGCAACTATTGCAGCATGTTCAGTTTCGAATTTACTTCCAACCGGACTACCTAATTCTTGCCAAATTTTTTGAACATTTGCTTTCCGGTTATTATCGTATGGATGGGTGCGTAAAAATTCAAAACTACCGTCAGGTGTTGTTAAACTGTCCTCTTTCATATGATCAAAAAAGTCAATAATGGCTGTAGGGTGGTAGTTACGAGTTTGTTTTATGCTGTTTAAATATCGAAGTGAATATTCGTCGGCTTCGTATTCATGTTTTCGGCTGAACGATAATGCAGCACCGTTTGTTGCTAATAGGGCTGCAATTTCTTGCAATTGCGATGGGTTGTCGCCTAAAAGTATTGAAAATAGAATTTGAATTCCATAGACTTTTGTGAGTGTTTCGGTAGAATGGCGGCGGTCGGCGTGAGCAATTTCGTGAGCCATTACGCCTGCAAATTCAGCTTCGGAGCGACAATATTTAATAAAACCGGTATAAAAATACAAATATCCACCCGGTGCAGCAAATGCATTGAGAACATCTTTGTCTATTACTCGTATTTGCCAAGGAAATTCTTCTTTATACAATACCTCGTTCGATTGTAAAACTGTATTCATAATACCGCGAACATAGGCATATACTTCGGGGTTTTGAGCTTCATTTAAAATAGGATATTCCGTAGGGTCGGCAAGAATTGTAGAATTTAATTGTTTACCAAACGCTATGTCGTCGTTTTTAGAAAAAAAGTTTACATCTCCGTCTTTTGAGCATGATAAGCCAAACGTTACTATGCAAATTCCTAGTACTAATTTAAATATTTTCATTTTGTAAAATTTTATTTAATAACAAAATACAATACATTTTTTTTTTGTAAAAATAATACATTAAATTTGAATATTGTTAGAGAAGAATGTATAATTTTTTTGACTTGAAGAGATTTTTACTTGTACTAAAGATACGTATTCTAAATTTTAGGTTGATAGTTTATTTTTAGACAAGGTTGATGGTGCTGCATATTCAAATACCGAAATTGATGCTGCATTAACTTTAAAAGCAAATAGCAATGAGGTATATTCTATTATAGAAATTGATACGAAATTATTGGAAAAGGCCAATGTGAGCGATGTATACACACAAACTCAAACAACAGAATTTCTCAATGCCAAAGCCGATACAATTACTGTATATACTCGCAGTCAAATAAATACATTTTTGAATGCAAAAGCTGATGCCGCTTTGGTGTATACCAAAACAGAAGCCGATGCCCAATTGCTGCTAAAAGCAAATGCAAGTGATGTGTATACAAAAATACAAACTGATAATTTGTTGCTACTCAAAGCAAATACTGCCGATTTGGGGCTGACCGCATTTAGTAACGATTATAATGATTTATCAAATAAACCTATATTTCCAACAAAAGTAAGTGCATTTCTAAATGATGCGGGATATCTTACCACCGATAGAGTGCTTACCGAAACAGAAGTAGATACCTATGTTTCGAACAATGGATTTATTACAACAGAAACCGACCCCGTTTTTGCAAGTTCACCTGCAAAAAATATAACACTTACAAATATTGCATACTGGAATGCAAAAAGTGAATTCGATGGTGCATATGGCAGCTTAACCGGTACGCCTGATTTAACAGTGTATCCCTTCAAAACCGATGTGTATACAAAAACAGAAGTAAATAATTTAGTATCGCCTAAAGCAAATACTGCCGATTTAAAACCTGTTGCACTGAGCGGTAATTATAATGATTTAACTGCTAAACCTACAATTCCTGTTTATGTGAGCGATTTAATAAACGATGCCGGATATGTAACAACCGACAATGTGTTGACTGAGGCACAAGTTGATGCATATGTGTCAAATAATGGCTATGTTACAAGCGAAACCGATCCGTTTTTCTCGATATCAGCCGCAAAAAATATTACATCTACCGATATTACTAATTGGGATGCTAAAAGTACATTTAGTGGTTCGTATTTGGACTTAACTAATAAACCAAATTTAACACAATACGCTCTTGCTACAAATGTGTATACAAAATTAGAAACCGACAATGCACTTGCGTTAAAAGCTGATATTTCAAATTTAGGCACAGCTGCTTTTTCAAATGATTATCTCGATTTGCTAAACAGACCATCAATCCCTACTCAGGTGAGCCAACTTACCAATGACGCGGGTTATATTACTACGTTCACCGAAGTCGATGGTAGTGTAACTAACGAAATTCAAACATTATCACTAGCATCCAATCAATTAACAATATCGGGAACAGGTGGAAACATAGTTACCTTTACCAATTGGGATACCGATGCAACAAATGATGTTACTCTTATTGGCGATCAAACGATTACAGGAAATAAAAGCTTTTCGGGTACTGTACTTGTTCCCACTCCCAGTCTTGATAATCAAGCTGCAAATAAAGCGTATGTAGATGCCTTAGAAACACAAGTTAGTCAATTGCAAACACAAGTAGACATACTCAATCAATTATTATTAGATGCAGGCATAACTGCAGTTGTAAAAGATATTGACGGCAATATGTATAAGACTGTAAAAATAGGTTCCTATATGTGGTTAGCAGAAAATCTTAAAACTACTACATATAACGACGGTACACCAATAGATTTCCCAAATACAAACAATGCGCTGTGGACAGCCAATACTACGGGTGCTTATGGTTGGTACAATAATGATGAGGCTAATAAAACCACATATGGAGCATTGTATAATTGGTATGCAGTAACAAGTGGTAAATTATGTCCTAGTGGTTGGGTGGTGCCAACAGATATACAATGGCAAGATTTAGAGACCGCATTGGGTATGGCAGATGCCGCTAATAGCAATGAACGTGGAACAAACCAAGGAACACAAATGAAAACAACAACACTGTGGAGTACTGATTTAGGCTATATTGCGGGAACTAATACTTCTAAATTCTCAGTAGTTCCGGGTGGTAAACGAAATATTTCCGGTAATTTCGATAGTGATACATATTATGGCTATTTGTGGACAGCAACAGAAAGTGGGGGAGATGCATGGTACAGATCTTTAGGTTTCGATGTTGAAACTGTTAATAGAAGTGTAAATCCTAAAGCAAATGGAGCTTCGGTTCGGTGTGTTAAACAATAATATGAGTCTAAGTGTTTGTATACGAAAAACATAGATGAATAAAGAGAATAGGTAAAAAAAATACAAGATATTTTTTAAAAAAAACTTGACCGAAATATAAAAAATTGTATATTTGCAACGCCTTTTTAAAAAGGTAAGTTCTTATACAGACTAACAAAAAAATTAAGCCGAATTAGCTCAGTTGGCCAGAGCACGTGATTTGTAATCTCGGGGTCCCCAGTTCGAATCTGGGATTCGGCTCTTTTTTTTTATATGTGAGGGGAGATTCCAGAGCGGCCAAATGGGGCAGACTGTAAATCTGTTGTCTACGACTTCGCAGGTTCGAATCCTGCTCTCCCCACAGTATAGAAAAATATTTATTTTACCAACATTGCGGGAGTAGCTCAGTTGGTAGAGCATCAGCCTTCCAAGCTGAGGGTCGCGGGTTCGAGTCTCGTCTCCCGCTCAAGATAAATAAAGGGTTTCAGGGTTTCTTGAAACCCTTTTTTATTTTCTGGTTTAAACATAGTTTAAACATTTTGCTCGTTTTCTCATTGTTTTTTTATTCAATTTGCTGTTAAAAAATTTTCAATAAAAATTTATTTTTTGATTTTTCTATCAAATTTCAGAATCTTAAAATTAAATCGAAATGTAGTATTCCATTTTTTTTTATCTTTGAACAGTATTATAATCATTTTTGAAAAAAACAATATTCATTATTCATGGCAAAAAAAGAAGTTAAAGAAAAACAAATTGAAGTTACTCTGTGGGAAGCAGCTAACAAGTTGCGAGGAAGTGTTGAACCTGCCGAATATAAACACGTAGTATTAGGATTAGTATTCTTAAAATTTGCCAGCGATAAATTCGAGGAACACCGCCAAAAACTTAAAGACGAAGGCAAATCGAAATACATTGAAATGCCCGATTTTTATAATATGAGCAACGTATTCTTTTTGGAAGAAATTTCACGGTGGAGTTATATTGTACAAAAAGCAAAACAGCCCGATTTAGCAATTATTATAGATACCGCTCTACACACCATTGAAAAAGATAACAAAGCTCTAAAAGGTGCATTGCCCGACAATTATTTTTCACGTTTAGGACTCGACCATACAAAACTTGCCTCGCTGATTGATGAAATTAGCAACATAGACACTATAAAAGATAAGCAACAAGATATTGTAGGACGTGTGTACGAATATTTTCTCTCGAAATTTGCACTTGCCGAAGGTAAAGGAAAAGGAGAATTCTATACACCTAAAAGCATTGTAAACCTTATTGCCGAAATGATAGAGCCATACAAAGGAATTATCTATGACCCAGCCTGTGGTAGTGGTGGTATGTTTGTCCAATCTATTAAGTTTATAGAAAATCATCATGGGAATAAAAAAGAGATTTCTATTTATGGACAAGAATATACCAATACCACCTATAAACTGGCAAAAATGAACCTTGCCATACGTGGTATTTCGGGTAATTTGGGCGAAAAAGCTGCAAATACCTTTAGCGATGACCAACACAAAGACCTGAAAGCCGATTTTATAATGGCAAACCCTCCCTTTAACCAAAAAGACTGGCGTGCCGAAAACGAATTGATAGATGACCCACGTTGGAAAGGTTATGATGTACCACCAAAAAGCAATGCCAACTATGGTTGGATTCTCAATATGGTTTCCAAGCTTTCCGAAAACGGTGTAGCAGGTTTTATCCTTGCAAATGGAGCATTAAGTGGTGGTGGAGAAGAATACAAAATTCGCCGTAAGCTAATAGAAAATAATTTAGTTGAAGCAATTTTGGTATTACCGCAAGATATGTTTTATACAACAAACATTAGTGTAACAGTTTGGATTCTCAATAAAAACAAAAAAGAACAAGTTAAAACGGTTGGAAATGAAACTCGAAATTTGAGAAATAGAGAACGTGAAATTTTGTTTATGGATTTACGCCAATTGGGAGAACCATTTGAGAAGAAATTTATTCAATTTGGGGAATTAACCGATATTCCTAAAATAGCAAACACCTATCATACATGGCAAACGAAAGTCATTGATAACATTCCCGAATTCTGTTATTCAGCATCATTCGAAGAAATTGAGAAAAAAGATTTTTCGCTTGTGCCAAGTAAATACATAGAATTTGTTAACCGAGACGAGAACATTGATTTTGACGAAAAAATGAAGGCTTTGCAAACAGACATTGGAGAACTGTTAAAAGCTGAAGCTGAATCCAAAGCGGATTTATTGAACGTATTTAAAGAATTAGGTTATTTAATTAAATTATAAAGATGGCTAGATTATTATCTCAAAGATTAATTGAAAGACTAAAAAACGGAGACTTTAAAAACATTCTCCTTAGTATCAATCAAGATTCAGAATTATCATTAGAAATAAGATTATCTAGTATTGCAATGATTTATTACAAAAAATCAAAAATCTTAACATTACATTCTAGAAAACAAGAACCAACTATACTTGCAGATGGATATTGCACTTTGCATTCAAAACCTATACTTAATCTTGATAACCCTTCTGAATATTTTAAAAATGCAAAAAAAATTGTCGACGAGCATGTTAAGAAAAAGAAAAATATTGAGTTTGCTATTCAACAAAAAATTAGTGCCGACAACAATTCAAATATGAATCATTATCTTGTTGTTGACATGGAATATCAATTTGCACAACAACTAATAAAAGAAAGAACTACAAAAAAAACAAGATTTGACTTAGTAGCGATAGATTTACAAAACAATAAAATAATCTTATTTGAACTAAAACAAGGTTTCGCATCATCAACAGGCACGTCAGGTGTTCATGACCATATAATTAAATATCAGGAGCATTTTAATCATTCAGTCTTTAGAAGTGCTTTAATTTCTGACATTAAGAGTATTATTGAACAAAAAGAAGAATTAGGTATTTACCAGTTTCCAACAAATTTTATTTTAGAAAATCTTGCAAATGCATCAATTGTTTTTAAAGTAATTTTTGCGTTCAACAACAGCAAAGAAAAGGACATTTATAAAAACAAATATGGCAATAATAATGAAACATTATTTATAGATATTTCTGATTCAAAATATATTATAAAAAATGACAACATATAAACTTAAACAAAGAGAACTACAAACTGCAAAATTGCATGATACGCATGCCGAATTATTTAATTTTGATTCGGGAGATGGTAATTATGGCAAATACAAAAGTTTAAAGTTTATATTAGTTGATGGCGCAAATAATTTATATGGCAATATTGTAAACGGAGTCTATAATTATTTTACAGAAAATAATATAGCATGGTGGGGTGATAACAAAACTTATCCAACCGGACATCTACTATCTTCACAAATTCAATGTATAAACTTCCTATTTGCATTACGAAATGATAAAGAAGCAATATTAAAGATAGCCCAATTATTCGATGAGTCAATTGAAGATATTCATTCTGTAATAGGCGATAAAGACAATGGCTACATTGCATTTGAATTTGCGTATAACAATGCTACTTTTTTAGGCGAAATTGATACAAATGCAAAACGAGGCGAATTCTGCACCTCAATAGATGCAATTATTATTGGTCTAAAACAAGGGAAGAAAATACTGATTCCAATTGAATGGAAATTCACCGAAGAATATCTAAAATGTGAAAATAAAGCATTAGAACCAAGAAAAGGGAAAACAAGACAAAGTCGTTATAATAATTTAATTACTAAATCGAATCAGCTAAAAACACCTCAAAATTTTGAGGAATCAGTTTATTATTACGAACCATTTTACGAATTAATGAGACAAACATTATTAGTTGAACAAATGGTAGTAAATGGTATTGCTGACGATTATTTACACATTGTGGTTATTCCATCGGAAAATAAAGACATTTTAGAGGCAAATTATACTTTTTCGAAACATGATTTACAAACAACATGGCGAAATTCAATTATTAATCAAAAGAAATTTAAAATTATTGATAGTATTCAGTTATTACAGATAATTATGAGTTTATCGAATTATTCTGACTTGGCAACTTATTTAAAACAGCGTTATTATTAAAATGATGAAAAATTATAAACGCATTGGCGATTACATACAACTTGTTGATGAACGAAATAAAGGTTTGCAAGTAAAACAGTTATTAGGTTTGAGCATTTCAAAACAATTTATTCCATCTGTTGCCAACATTATTGGTACAGATATGGAGAATTATAAAATTATTCGCAAAAATCAATTCGCTTGTAGTACAATGCAAGTAAGGCGAGATAAAAAAATGCCAGTTGCTTTATTGCAAGATATTAACGAAGCAATAATTTCTCAAGCGTATCCAGTTTTTGAAGTTAAAGATTCCAAAGAACTATTACCCGAATATTTAATGATGTGGTTTACTCGTTCTGAGTTTGATAGAGAAGCCTGTTTCAATGCAGTTGGTGGCGTTAGAGGAAGTTTAGAATGGGAAGATTTTTGCGATATGCAACTACCAATTCCCTCACCCGAAAAACAAAGAGAAATAGTAGCCGAATACAACGTAATTCAAAACCGCATAAACCTCAATAACCAACTTATTGCTAAATTGGAAGAAACTGCACAGGCGGTTTATAAGCAATGGTTTGTCGATTTTGAATTTCCAGATGAAAATGGTAATCCTTATAAAAGTAGTGGTGGCGAAATGGTGGAAAGTGAGTTGGGGAAAATTCCGAAGGGGTGGCGAGTTGCTTTTTTGGATAATGAGTGTGATAAATTATATGGATACCCATTTAATTCAAATTTATTTTCTACGATTTCTGAAAACAACATCCCTTTAATAAGAATTAGAGATATTTTAAATGGGTATTCAGATATTTATACATCTGAAGTTGTTGATTCGAAATATCTTCTTGAGAACGGAGATTTGTTGATTGGAATGGATGGTACTTTTCATATGTCTATTTGGTATAGTGGAAATGCATATTTAAATCAACGAGTTGTAAGGTTTAAAACGATATCAAATGAGCTTTCCAATTTGCAAATATTACATTCAATAAAGCAACAAATTATTGATTTTGAGAATAATATTCAAGGTACAACAGTTGCTCATTTAAGTGATAAGCATATTAAAGAGATTATTTTTTTAGTTGGAGTAGAAAGAATACAAAAACTCTCAACTGCATTATTTTCTAAATTGACGCAAAATATAATAATTAGGAAACAAGAAAACCAAAAGCTAACTGAATTGAAAGAATTATTACTTTCTAGGTTGGCGACAGTAAAATAGTATGATAACAAAGTTCAAAACCATAAAGAATCTGGCTGTTTTCCAAAATTTTATTTGGGATAGTTTGGTATGTGATGGAGCTGGAAGTGTTCAGTTATTTAAGGACATCAATGTAATTTATGGAAGGAACTATTCGGGCAAAACAACCTTATCAAGAATTGTTAGAGCTTTAGAAAAAGGTGAAATATCTGATAAGTATGAAAACCCTGAATTCGAAGTTAGTATAAAAGACTTAGCTGATGCTACACAAGCCAATCTGACCTCACACGGAAAAAAGATAAGAGTATTCAATGAGGATTTTGTAAAAGATAATCTTCGTTTTATTGTTAATTCAGACGAGAGTATTAATCCATTTGCCATTTTAGGAGGCAATACAACCATAGAAACGGAAATAGCAGCATTAAAGCTTGAACTTGGTGTTAGTGATGAAGGTGATGAAACGGGATTTTATCTTGAATTAAAAAATGCTAAAGCAATTTACGATACAACAAATCAAGCATTCGATAGTGCAGACAATTCACTTAACCAGCAATTAAGTTATAAAGCAATCAATAACCCAAACGGTATTAAATATAAATCTGACCGTTTTGGTGACCAGAACTACAATATCAATAAACTTAAAGTAGATATAGCTACTGTATTAGAACCATCTTTTACTCCTTTAACAGACATTGAAATTAGAGAAAAGGATATTTTGCTAAAAGAAAGTGTAAACCAAGATGTGCGAACCATATCAAAACATAGCATTGATTTACCTACAATAACAAACAAAGCAAAAGCCCTTATTACAAAGCCAATAAGTAGTTCAGACAAAATTGAACAATTAGTAAAGGATTCAATTTTAAATCGGTGGGTAAAAGAAGGACGGCTACTTCATAAAGACAAATTAGAGCATTGTTCATTTTGTGGAAATGAAATTACTGCCGAACGATGGAGAGAGCTTGATAGTCATTTTGATGAAGAATCCGAAAAACTTGAAAAGGAAATAGATATTTTAATCAATGAAATACAACAACAAATAGCAGCTATCGACACAAGTTTAAACATTAATAAAACAGTATTTTATTCTAAATATCACAAAGATATAGACCGCTTAACAGCATTTAAACAATATGTAATCGACAACATAAAATCGGAACTGAACGATATTATTGAGCAATTGCAGGAACGAAGAAATGATTTACTTAATACAAAAACATATTCCGAAATAAAAGACAATAGTAAACGGCTCGAATGGTGTTGGGCTATTTTTGAGAACTTTAGAATAAAAACCAATTCCTACAGCACATCACTTGGAACAGAGCAGACTGAAGCAAAGCGACTTTTACGTTTACGTGAAGTCAGCGACTTTATAAAAACAGTTCAATATTCAAATGAAGTAAACAAAATAGATGAATTAAAAGTTATAGCAGATACTAAAGCAGAGGAGAAAGCAGATATTGCCCAAAAAATTCAAAATCAAATAAAACAGATTGAGGATAAAGAGCGGTTAATGAATGATGAGGAAAAAGGAGCTTTGAAAGTGAATGAGTATCTCAACAACTTTTTTGGACACGATTTTCTAAAATTACAGGCATTGGAAGAACCCGACCAATTTGGAGGGAAGAAGATTCGTTTTGAAATAATAAGAAATGGCAAGAAAGCTCATCATTTAAGTGAAGGTGAATGTAGCTTAATTGCTTTCTGCTACTTTATGGCAAAACTGGAAGATATAGAAACAAAAGGAAGTAAGCCCATAATTTGGATTGACGACCCTATTTCCAGTTTGGACAGCAACCACATTTTTTTCGTATATAGTCTAATAAACTCTGAGATTGTCGCTAAACAAGATTTTGAACAGTTTTTTGTATCAACGCATAATCTTGATTTTCTGAAATATTTAAAAAGATTGCCTAATAGAGATAAAACGCAATCATTTATTGTTATTCGTGAAGGTCAAAATAGTCAAATCAGGTTAATGCCAAAATACTTAAAGGACTATATAACAGAGTTTAATTTCTTATTTCATCAAATTTACTTGTGTGCAAATGCAGACATAAATGATGAGGCAAACTATTCTGTTTACTACAATTTTGGAAATAATACTCGTAAGTTTTTAGAGGCTTTGTTGTTTTATAAATACCCTTCACGAATTGATAACAATACTCAAAATGCAAATTCCAAAAGGCTATTGAAATATTTCGGGAATGATAACCAAGCGACTGTTTTAACAGATAGAGTGAATAATGAGCTTTCGCATTTGGAGGAAATATTTGATAGAGGTATGGTTCCTGTTGATATTCCTGAATTAACGTCAATTCGACGTAAGAAAAACGCTTAAATTTTTGGTAAACATAGGGAAATTTAGTATA
>MWCJ01000032.1 GCA_002069975.1 Bacteroidetes bacterium ADurb.Bin217
TGTTTAACGAGCCTGCAACGTTTCAACGATTGTTTTTTATATCAACCCTTATAATTTCAATTATTGGATTAAAATTGGTTTCGTAAGAAGTTTCGAATACAATATTTACAAGAATCCATTACGAGTGTTTATCTTGATGTTATTGTTATACAATTATTACCTCATACTCTATGGTGTAAAATTATATTTGTGAAAATTGACGTTATTTTACAATTTTCATTTCTTCCAATAAATATCCGGCACCGGCAAATTTGTCAATTACAAATAACACATAGCGAATATCTACGGCAATACATTTTTGATAATTTGGCTCGTATATGATATCGCCACTCATGGCTTCCCAGTTGCCATCAAACGCAATACCTATAAGTTCACCTTTTGCATTCATAACAGGACTACCTGAATTACCGCCCGTAATATCGTTGTTTGTAATAAAGCACACAGGAAGCTCTCCATGGTTATCGGCATATATTCCATAATCTTTAGATGTATACAAATCTTTTAATTTTGGAGAAACTTCAAATTCTTCATTTTTGGCATCTTCTTTTTCCATTATTCCAGCCAAGGTAGTGTAATGACTGTAATGAACAGCATCGCGAGGTTTGTAATCACCTACATAACCATACGTTAATCGCAACGTTGAATTAGCGTCAGGATAAAACAATGAATCGGGTTTATATTTCATTAAAGCTTCTACATATAATTGATTGGCACGGTCAAATTCGTAAGAATCAAGATAGGCTTGTATTTGGAAATATGCAGGAAAGGTATTTCTAAGTAATTCAAAAGCAGGGTCACTTAAAAATGCTTTAGATGATGGTTTTTCAAGAAATGCGTTCATTTTTTGTTCATCAGCAAATATTGATTTTGCATATAATTGGTCGGCATATTTCGAAAAATTTCCTTTGTATTTTTTTTGTACTATCGAAAAATATCCGGGGTGAAATCCATCGGGAACCCGATTTTTGTATAATTCAGACATTGCCACAAATTGAGCTTTGTCTACAGTAATATCGTAACTTTTGAAGTGTTCTTTAATTTTCTCGCGTAATGCATTTGATTCTATTTTTATTTGTACCGGATCGCCTGTAGATATAGCATCTAAAAAGCTTAAGCATTCATAGGTAAACATAAAAATTTCTGGAGCATTCAATAATCCTACATTCATATAATTCGATGCATATTTCGCAATATTCGATGTGCTATAGAATTTTTTAATATCATTGAGTATGGTGCCATATTTTTGTTTTCTATCGGCATCTGCTTCAATCCAAGCTTGCAATTCTTTTTCTTGTTCTAATTTTTGATTCACTACAGCAAGTGCTACTATTCCTTTATTTTGTCCAATTGCATATTTCCAATAGTTACTCATTTGGTCGTATTTTGCAGCATATTTTATTTTAATCGCCGGGCTTGAATTCATAAACGATTTATATACGCTCAACATAGTGTCGCCTATAGAAATTATAGCTGTATTGTTAAAAGTCTGAAGTCCTTCAACTCCCGAAGCAGTTTTGTATCGGTCTGTACTTCCGGGAAATCCCATAACCATAGCATAGTCGCCGTTTGAATATCCGGTAAGTGATATTGGTAAAAAATGACGAGGACGTAACGGGATATTTTCTTGCGAATAAGTATTGGGTCTGTTACTTTTGTCGCTATAAATACGAAGCACACAAAAGTCGCCGGTATGGCGAGGCCACATCCAATTATCGGTGTCGCCACCAAATTTTCCTATGCTTCGAGGAGGAGCACCTACTAAACGAACATCTTGATATGTTTCGTAAATAAATAGGAAATATTGATTATTTTCAAAAAAACCTTGAACCGAACCTTTGTAGTGTGAAGTGTCTGAAACACTTTTTTCGATGAGGCTTGAAATTTTACTAATGGTATCTTCTAATGCTTCCTTTTTGGTAATTCCCAAAGAAAATAATGGCATTATTTTATCGCTTACATCTATCATTCTTACCACAATAGTGGCTGTAATACCATCGTTTGTAAGTTCTTCTTGTTTGTTTTTTGCCCAAAACCCATTGTCAATATAATTGTTAGCCAAATTTGTGTGTTTTTGAATCATATCGAACCCACAATGATAGTTGGTAAATGCCAACCCCTGCGATGATACTAATTCGGCAGTGCAAAAGAAATTATACGGATTGTCGCCTTCGCCTAAACCTATTATGGCATCTTTGAGCGAACTTTTGTTGATACTATATATTTGTTCGGGTGTTAAGGCACAACCTTTCTTTTGTAAATCTAATTTTTCGAGCATAGTTAATAACCACATTCCTTCGTCGGCTTTAACCGATGTAATAGTAATAATAAGTAAACAAATAGAAATAAGTCGTTTCATAATAGTATTGAATTTTAATGTGTTGAACTTTGAGTTACCAAAAAATAGTATTTCTATATATTTTTAATAAACTCTAAAAATCGCCGTCAAATATACTTATTTTTTAGTAAAAAACGCTACGATTTTATCGGCTAAAATTGCAGACAGTTTTTCTTTAGATTCTATAGTCCAACCCGCAATGTGTGGTGTAAGAATCACACGTGGTGATGAAGTTAGATAATTAAATGGCTCGGGCATAGTATCTGTCAAAAAATTCTGAAAATTATAACTTTCATATTCCAATACATCAAGTCCCGCAGCTATGATTTTATTAGTTTTCATAGCTTCTACCACATCGTGCGTATTAACTACTTTTCCACGCGCAGTGTTAAGCAAAATAAACGGCTTGCTACAAGCATCAATAAATGATTTGTTGCACATATATTCCGTTTCGGCAGTTTGAGGTACATGAAAACTTATAACATCGGCGCGTTGTTGCAATTCCGTCAGCGATACTTCTGTAACATATTGGTCGCTATAGTTTGTTTTATATTTATCATATGCAATAACTGTACATTCAAAGCCTTGCAATTTTTTGGCAAATGCACCGCCCATATTTCCATATCCAATAATTCCAACGGTTCTTCCTTTGAGTTCAATACCACGATTACCTTCGCGTTCCCATACTAAATTCCGAACTTCGCGGTCGGCTTTCAATATATTGTTCATAAGAGCAAGCAATACACCTATGGTTTGCTCTCCTACGGCATCTCTATTGCCTTCGGGGGAATTCAAACAAACAATTCCTTTAGATTGTGCATACGGAATATCTATGGTTTCCATACCTGCACCAACTCGTCCTATGCAGCGTAAATTATGAGCCTTGTCAAAAAAAGTTTTGTCGGCAATAATTTTTGAACGAACTACCACTGCTTGATACTTGTGTATGCATGCATGAACTTCGTCAATAGTCATATGTTCATTATGTGTAACAGAAAATCCCGCATTTGCAAATTTTGCAAGCATTGTTTGATGAGCATCGTCTATTATTAATATGGAAACTTTAGTCATATCTATCCTTTTGCTTGTTCTCTATTCGTGTGGTAAAAATACATGTTTTACTTTGTAATTTTTGAAAATACCAATGGAATGTATTATTTATTTGTATGAATAACAACATGCTCTTCTATATTTGTAATAGATTATATAATAGCATTTTTAAATATGTAATAGTGATGATTAGAAAGTTTTTTTAGCAAAACATGACAAACTCATTAAAAAAATATGTATTTATGTAAAAAATAAAAAACTATGGCAACTATAAGAATCTCAAAAGAATTTGTGTTTGATATGGCACATGCACTTCATAAATACGATGGATTATGCAAAAATATTCACGGACATACATATAAGCTTCAAGTAACTCTTCGTGGACCAATAAATACCGACGAAGAATCTACAAAATTGGGAATGGTTCTCGACTTTAGTGAATTAAAGCGAATTGTTAAAATTCCTATTGTTGATAAATTTGATCATGCACTTGCAGTAAACACTCGTCACGGAATGGATGTTGATGTAAAACACTATCAGGAAGAAGGCAAATTTATTGAATTACCTTTTCAACCAACATGTGAAAATTTGGTTGTTTATTTTGCCGAAATTATTCAAAAGGAATTGCCTTCACATGTTGATTTATATAGCTTACGTTTATACGAAACTCCTACTTCGTGGGGCGAATGGTATGCTGATGATAATATGTAAATGATTGCAATAATTATGGTATATAATTTGCTTTGTAGCGGCGTTTTAAAATAATTCTATATGAAAAAAATACATGCTTTTTATATCTTAATTTTTGTATGTTGTTCATGTCCTTCTTTGTGGGCACAAAACAATAAAGTAGTATTTTCAGGTTTATATGAATTAAATGTATATAACGACCCTTCGTACAAAGCTTCTTTTTTGTACGAACACGCTCTGAATGATAGGGTTAGTTTAAATTATAATTTCAGTTTAGGGGTTACTCCTGAAGATGGGTTTGTATTTCAAGGTCCCATGGGTGCTTATGGTGGATCGTTTTTATTGTTATTGGCATTGCAAGACGACGAAGATGATTATTATGCAATGGGTATTTTAGGGTTTTTTATACCCGAAGGTCTCACGTTTCATATACCTTTTGGTGAAAGCACTATGTTATCTCCTTATTTTAATATATTAAGTTTGCAACATTCTGTGTATAAAACAACACCGTATATAGAAGCAGGCTTTAAAATTAGACAATACTTTGTAAATAATGCATTTATTCAATTAGACTTAGGGGTTTCGTCGGCGTATACACGTTCTACTACACGTAATTTTGTCGGGGGAGGAATAGGATTTGATTTGCATTAACAATTTCGAACAGTAAATCTTATGGTATTTTATAATTGAATACCTAGGCTTAGTCCCAAACAATATGAATTAGTGATACTTTGACGTTTAATTTTAGTATCTATTTCAAAAAATTCTTCGATTGTGAATTTCTTATTTATAGATTGTTTTAGTCCCATTTTTATTTTTGTTTTAGGAATTGTTTCTTCCATTATCGAATAGTATACTTCTGCCGAAGCATAGGGTTCTATATATTCATATCCTTTTTGTGTACATTCCAGTTTACTTCGAATATAGCGTTTTTCAAAATTTGTTTGATATCTATATCTATATTGAAATTTCACATCGTTTAAAGTATTTGGGAACGAGTATATAATATCAAAATGTAAAAAACCATTATCTGAAATAAACTCGTTGTCTTTGTTTGAATCAATTTTCGACTTGAATGAACTTCCTATTTCTGTTTGAAATCGTTTACTATGTTTAAAACGAATATCGGTATTGTATGAAAATGTTCCTTGATATGTTTGAAAATCATTTTGTGTATATTCTGGTTCTACTATAATGGTAGTTTTTTCAAAAACAGGTATTTTAAGTTTAATTGATGTGTTAATTTCTTGGGCAATAGTATTTTGTATGCTAGTGAATACTATTACAACAGTCAAAATATTTTGTAAAAGCTTCATAAATTATTGCACAATAAGTTTAGAATTACATTGAATACCCATATAGTTAGAAGTTATAATATATACGCCTTGAGGTAATGACACATCTAAGGTTAACGTATTGTTATTATAGGTAGTAAACATCTGTGAAAATACTATATGTCCTGACATAGTTCGAATAATCATACTGATAGGGTCTGATTGTGCCGGTAAATGGATGTATAAAGGTGTTCCGTAAGGTAAAGGATTCGGAAAAACATATAGTGGGTCATTAAAGTTTGATTGTAATTCTTCATATAATTCTAATGGTCTTTGCATTGCAAATAGTTTCATTCCGTCTACTTTATATTGCCACATACGGGTATCTGATGGTAGATGCCAACGCGATGTGTGTTCGGGAATTAATGGTTCAAACATGTGTTCGTATGTGTTAATTTTATCAATCACTGTTTCCGGGCTTAAATCATGTTGTAACAAATAATAAAATCGCTGTACAAATGAGTTTCGAAACGATTCATTTTCAAAAAAATTGCGAAGAATTTCTGTCGACCATTCGGGATATTCGTAAAATTCTTCATCAGTATGTGTATATTCATCGGTAAAATTATATTGAGTACGAACCATACACCAGTCGCAGTCAAAAAATAAATACCGCCAAAGTGCACTATCATTTTGAGCCGATTTCCACATTTTAAGATTTTTGTGAGGAAAATCAACATTGGCAAAATACGATTGTACAATAAAGTAATCTATCAGATTGTTCACGTCAATCATGCTACAAGCTGTATTATAATTGTCAGGTTCTTTTAAGTCGTGATTTCGAATAAAGTCTACACATGTTTCATATTCTTGTCGGGTTGAATTAGGTAATGAATAATCGTTTTCGTATGGATATGAAATGATGTGAAACAATGAGTCGTTTGGAGCAAAGTTACGTTGTAAATAATGCTCGTCTTGATATTCTCGCAAACTGTGAATACCCCAATATTCGCCATCTAAAAATACTATTACAGGTTGCGTTGCAGCAAAGTCCATGTTTAAATTTTTTACAATATCTTGACATAAATCGTCTTTAAAAATACTTTGAGTCCAATCTCTTACACAACGTAAAATAAGTGTTTTATATGAATTAATATGTGGTTTAGACGCGAAAATTGGATACGCAAATTCACTGGTTCCATATTTTTCGTGAGCATATAATCGTAACGATTTTTGAGGTGCCGTGCGTGATGCATCACCATGAATTCGCATGTCAATTCCCTGCGATAGAAGTATTTGACCCGATGTGTCGAATAGCTCCAAATATCCCTCGCGTTCCCATGCATTGCCACGATTCATATAATTATTGTATTTTCCTTTTACATATATACCATTGTCTTTGTCAAATAAATTATCGGGGTTGGTAATAATTGAAACAACCGGAACTGAATAAGGATTTCTTGCAGAATCAACTATAAAAAATGTTTGTTGAATTTGATTGCTTGATATACAGCCATGCGAATACGATACCGCACGAAGTACCGTAGCTTTTGATATTAACGAAGTAGGTTTTTTCCACATTTTTTCGGCTGTTCGAATATTTGCATACACATTTTCCTCATGTGTTCTGCTGCAAATGTCAATATTATTAGAATATATAGCCGATTCATCGGTAGGTTCTTCGCCATTCAATGTGTAATATACTGTTGCATCTGGATTCGTAGAGTGTAAGGTAAGTTTGAATTCTTTTGAATAAAATCCTGATTGTGAAGAGCTTGTGATGGTGTTTGGAGTAAATTGTATGTCAATAGTTTGGGAATTATTGTTAGAAAAACCCGGACTTGGTTGAAGTATTTTTTTTGCACCTATTCCATCTTGCATATATCCTATTGACGCATCGGTAGGAACACATTGTATTTCAATGCTGTCAATTATATCGGAATGTTTTAATAAATACAGAGCTTCTTTCATAGAACCTAATTTAAAATCGGTATGTATTTCTTTGGCTAATTGTATGTTTTTACCCGAAGCAAATACTAGTAAATATTGATGTGGTTCTATTGTAGAGTGGGGGAATTTCCATGTTTTTTTTTTGCCACTACCATCTTGTAAAGCATAGTGTTGTAATTGAATCGATTCATCTGAAGTGTTGTAAATCTCAATCCAATCGGGGGTTTCGCCATACGAGTCGCGAATAGTTTGTTTGTTAGAGTACATAACTTCGTTCAAAACCAAATCTTGCGAAAATGCAGTAATATGAATTGTGAAGAGAAGGAAACAATATGCTATTTTTTTTGTTAGCATGTTACAGATATTTTAAATATAAAGAACATGAAATTATATCGTAATTTAAAATTTCTGAATGCGTATTATGAAATGCCCCTTCATATGATAGTTGTGCAAATTGATGTTTGTATGATATAATAATTAAACTTGAGAGGTTATCGGTAATAAATATTTTACGACCAATACCAATTGATATATACGGACCTCCTTTGAATTTATAATTGTCGAGTTGTTGAGTTGTTATATGCGTGCCTTTGGAATATCCTATTTGTGTTTGAATACACGAAGAGTTTTTTTTGTCATTTTTATAATGAATCATATCAAAATATACGGGGATAAATCGTTCGTTTTCGAGTTTTAAATGAGCAAGTCCGCCGCCTAATTCAAGTTGCGGGTTTATTGAATATCGTAATTGAGCATGTATACCAAATCCTGAATTATAAAAAAAAGCATCGTTATATATTTGTCCGCCAAACAAATATTCGCCAGAAATAGAAGTAGAAAGCTTTGACGTATTTTCGATTACAAGCTCTTGTGCAGAGAGAGTATTAGAAAGAATGCACAGAATGAAAATTATTTTTTTAGCGGATAAAACTTTGTGTATCATTAGTATATATAAAGAAAAGGTGTTTGATTACGTTATGTAAAATTAGGACTTATAGTATGTTGTAACTGTGATGTGTGAAGAAAAATTGAAATTATAAGTATTGTTTTTTCTCGCAAGGAATACGTATTGTAACTTTAGTACCCTTGCCAATTTCACTTTCTAACTCAAGAGATCCGTTTTGTTTTTCAATAAATTCTTTACTTAACATAAGCCCTATTCCTGTACCACATTCATTTGCAGTTCCTTTGCGACTAGTAATTTTTTCGGGGTCAAATAATTGTAGCTGCGTATCGTTGTCCATACCAACACCTTCATCGGTAATTTCAAGAATTACTTCTTTATTAACCAAGGATGCGTGAATAAAAATGTCCGAATTTTTATATGAAAACTTAATAGCATTTGTCAATACGTTACGAATTACAAAAGCCAGCATGTTAATATCTGCATATACTTCAATATCTTTAGCTATACGTTGATGTATGGAAATATTTTTAGACACACACGAGGTATGAATAAGTTGGCTAATATTTGTTACAAGAGGTTCTAAATGAAATAATTGCAAATTTTTATTTGCTCCTGATTGTTGCATTTTACTCCAATTAAGCAAATTTGCCAATAAATGATAGCTATGATGAGCCGATTCGTGAATGTATTGTAGAAATTCGTTTACTTGTTCTTGTGTAAATGAATTAAATTTTGTGAGTAATAATTCAGAAAATCCTAAAATAGTATTAAATGGATTTTTGAGGTCGTGAGCAATAATTGATAAAATTTTATCTTTATTATCGTTGTCGGTTTGTGCTTTTTCGGTTTGGATTTTTAATGCAACTTCACGTTTAATAAATTGCGAAATGTCTGTTTCGGTAACTATCATTTTCGCCCAATTGTACCGAGCCTCTTCGGGTATTTTCACAGTAATTTGAGTAATTATTTTATATCCGGTTACTGTAATTTTAGACGACGTGTATGTGTATTCTGTATTTCCGGCACATAAACTTACCAACATTTTAGTAAAATCATGAAAACTTTCTTTGATAAAAAAGTTTCGTATTCCTTTGATTAGTTGTTGTTTGTGATTCGCTTTGTAAAGAGTTACTGCATAATCGTTAATGTCTATTATTCGTATAGTATCTATTAAACGTGGAATTTCGTGTGGATTTCGTTCCAAAAATTGTTGAATAGTTCCGTTATATGATTGTGAAATTCGTTGCAATTCACGATACAACATCGATGCATCTTCTATCCAAATTGCAACAGGTAAATTGTTGAAAATATCGGTATCGGAATTAATGTGTGGTGTTGTATTTGAATGTGTTATCATACGTGTGTTAAAATTACACTAAACTATTAATTTTATAGATATAATATGTAAGATGTTTGTATATGTTTTTAACAATTTACTAACTTTTTAATAAACATTGCAATGCGTTTGTAACGAAATCAATATCGAATTGTTGTTGTATATGAGTAAATTTTTCTGAAATTTCATTGGTACACAAATTCCCGATACTTCCTTCGTGTGTATGGCGAGCTTCTTTATCCGGGGTAAAATTTCCTTGTTTAATATCTAATCCTACTTTTACGTATGCATCGCGAAATGGCATGCCTTGTTGTACTAAATTGTTTACTTCGTCTACACTAAACAAGTAGTTATACATTGGAGAATCTAAAATATTGCTGTTAATAGTAATATTTTGCAGCATTACTATCATAAGATCTATACACGAATGTAATTCCTGGAATGCAGGTAAAAAATGTTCTTTTATAATTTGCAAATCGCGATTATAACCAAATGGTAAATTTGTTGTAATACTCGAAATTTCTATAGGTAAAGTTTGTAATCTATTGCATTTGGCACGAATTAATTCAAATACATCGGGATTTTTTTTGTGAGGCATAATGCTTGATCCTGTAGTATATTCTTCGGGAAACGATACAAAACCGAAATTTTGATTCATAAATAAGCATAATTCCATTGCCATTTTCGATAGAGTAGCAGCAATGCTTGCAAGTGCGTAACTTACAGTTTTTTCTACTTTCCCCCGTCCCATTTGTGCATACATTACATTGTAATTCATAGTTTTGAATCCAAGCAATTGGGTAGTCATAGTTCTATTGAGCGGAAACGACGAGCCGTATCCTGCTGCCGAACCTAAAGGATTTTGATTGGTTATAGCATATGCTGCCAGCAATAATTGCAAATCGTCGGTTAAACTTTCGGCATAGCAGCCAAACCATAATCCAAATGATGATGGCATTGCTATTTGTAAATGTGTGTAACCAGGCATTAACACGTGTTTGTGTTTTTCGCTTAAGGTTTGTAGTTGTGTAAATAATTGTTCTACAAAATCTACTGTTTCAAATATTTGATTACGAATATAGAGTTTTAAGTCAAGCAAAATTTGATCGTTTCTTGAACGTCCGCTATGAATTTTTTTGCCTACATCGCCTAAGGTGCGAGTAAGCAATAATTCTACTTGTGAGTGTACATCTTCTACACCGTCTTCTATTTTAAATGTCCCGTCAATTACTGTAGAATATATTTTTTTTAGTTCGGTATGAACAGCTTGTAGTTCCTGCTTAGTAAGCAATCCTATACTTTCGAGCATTTGTGTATGAGCCAAGTTTCCATATATATCGGCTTCGGCTAATAGAATATCAAATTCTTTGTCGCGTCCTACGGTAAATGTGCTTACTTTTTGATGTGCCGTTACATCTTTTGCCCAAATTGGTGTTTGTAATTGTGACATAATTTACAGTGATAAAAGTAATTGAATATAGGTTTGTATGCCTTGTTCTATTTCTGTTTCGAGTATGTATTCGTTTGCGGTATGTGATCGTAGTGTGTCGCCCGGACCTATTTTTATAGTTGGAAACTGTTGCATGAATGTTTGGTCTGACATGGTAGGCGACCCAAAAGTTTCAATGCCTAATTTTTGAGCAGCTTTAACTAAACTGTGTTCTGTAGATATATACGATGAATTTAATCGAAACGAACGAGGAGTAACTTCGGATTGAACGTGTTGGCAAATAATTTCGTAAACTTCTTTGTTTGTATATAATTCGTTAGTTCTAATATCTACCATAAAAGTACATTCTGCAGGAATTACATTGTGTTGCGTGCCAGCTTGAATACCGGTTACAGTCATCTTTACCGGGCCGAGTATATCCGAAATTTTTGGGAAAGTATATGTTTTGAACCATTCTATATCTTGCATTGCTTTGTATATTGCATTGTCGCCGGTAGCATGAGCCGCATGTCCGGCTTTGCCTATTGCTTTGCAATCAAGTACTAAAAGACCTTTTTCGGCTATTGCCATTCGCATGCTTGTAGGTTCGCCTACAATTCCAAAAACTATGGGTTCTATGTGTGGTATTACCGATTCTATACCTTGTGTCCCGGAAACTTCTTCTTCTGCCGATGCTATGAATACAAAATCGTACTGTGGGTGTGGGTGTTTACAAAAATATATAAATATTGTTAGTAAACTAACTAAAGAGCCTCCGGCGTCGTTGCTACCTAAACCTACGATTTTACCGTTGCTAATCACAGCCTCATGAGGATTGCTATCCCATCCGGCACAGGGTTTTACCGTGTCGTGATGAGAATTAAGAAGTATTATGGGTTTCTGTGAATTGTGAGCAGAGCGTGCTATTACATTATTACCAATTCGTTGAGTTTGAATTTGGTGTGATGCTAAAATGTTTTGTAAAAAATCGGCAGTTTTATCTTCGTTTCGGCTATACGACGGTATACAAATAATTTCGGTAAGTACTTGTTTTGCTATTGCATATAATTCATTTGTTTGCATACCGTATTTTATTTTTACAAAAATAGGAAAATAAATGTTAATTCTCCATTTTCCATTCTATTGAATTGTCCCAATTAGCTTTAATTGTAATTGGTTTTTCGAATTGTATAATAGTTTCGGGTTGTTGGCGTGTATCTATACTTCCTGAATCCCAGAGTAGATTTTTATTTTTATCAATAATTGCACGCATAAGATATTCGCCGGGTTGAACATATGCAAACGAATAAACTCCTTGATTCGAAACATTTTGTTGGTAGTCGGGGGTATTCGATTTTGAGTCTTTTTTGTATAATTGAATAAGAATATTAGAATTGTAGGGCTTTACAGCTATGCGTAACGAACCATATGTTTCTGATTTTGATATTTGAAAAAAGTGAATACACGAATCGTTTGCCGCTCCATATATGTCTACATATGAATTTGATGGGATTATAAGTGCGTAACTGCCTGCAACTGCTGGGGGGGCTATTGTATAATTACGTAAGCCTTGTTTGTGTACGGTAGTTTGTAACTGCGTATATATTTTACACGTGGTCTGTTTTTGAGTTTGGAGTTTTATTTCTTTGGCTTTGTTTGTAGTGCCATATATGTCTGTTAGTGCATCTTTTTGTATACGAAGAGTATATGTTGCCGATGGTTTTCCATTGTAATACACCAAAATGCCTCGCGTACCATATTTTTCAATGTTGGAAATGCACGAGAGTTGTAAACTGTCTGCAGCATCTATTAATGTAAATAGTTCTTTTGTAACTGTTTGTATAGGATTGTTGCAAACAATATGAATAGCATTGTCAAGTAATAGTTCTTTTTTCTGAGTTTCAAGAACATCTACAACTAATTTGCTATGAACAACTTTTTTAAATGAATCTTTTTTTGAAAAACCGGGGGCAAATTCTATGGTTTTCGAAATTGTAGAACCTTCAGACGGGTATCTAATGATTATGCTTGTGTTTTTGAGTTTCATAATATCAGGATTGGTAATCCAACACAATACAGCATTCGTAGATACATCATATTCTAACAGATACCAATTGGTGAGTTGAGGTAATGTTTCCAATTGTAATTGAATATCTGACAATTGTATTGGTTTTGCAAAATAAAAAGCACAACGGTGTTGACCTATTTTATGCGACAATAATTCTTGTTTTTGATAGAAATATTTTGGAACATAGGGAGTTTGTAGTGGGGGGGCTTGTGATGAAATAATTGGTAATTTTTCTGCATCTATTACATGTGGAGTATTCCACATAGTTGTGAATGTCAACGAATCTTTTACACGTGCCAGATACATAGGTTTTGTTTCTGTTTGTATAGGTCTGAGCATTGTTATGGTAATAGAATCAACAGGTGTAATTGTAGATTTGTTTTTCGATACATTGCAAAGTAGTCTGCTTGGTACATCTTTGCTTGCAAAAAGTTTAAGAGTATCCGTTGTGGATGAATGAGATACAAATATGGGAGTTTCGGCTTGTTTCATAAGCAAAGTATCGTGAAGCCAAAGAATAATACTATCGGAAAGTATTTCGGTAGTATATGATGATGATGAAAAGCTTGGAATGTGAATAGAAAAATCGGAGCTTGTTACCGGTTTAGAAAATTTCCATCCGTATGCAAACAGCGAAATTCGTTGTGCATTTGAAATATTAAGTTTTGCAGCTGAATTTTTAAATAATTGTAATTCTATAACTTGATGCGACCAAATAGTCTTTGGTTGTACTACAAATGAATCAATTGATTGTGGTATACTATCATTTTTGCGTTTATACCACACAGTATCGGTAGTTTGCCGAGCCCATGGGCGAATAATAGAATCGTGAAAGGCAATGAGTTCATGAGCTTGATTAAACATATAGTCTTTATTCGCATCTTCTAAAGCAAATAATTTGTATTCTCCGGGTGCTATATGATTAAATTCAAATGAGCCGTTTTTAGTAGTTTGAGTAATATATTTTGGTTTTTTAGTAGAAAAAACCGAATCGTGTTCATTTGAATGTAATACCACATATGCTGCTTTTGGTGGTTGTAAATTATGAGCATAGCTAACTTTTCCGGCAATTTTAAAACTATCAATCACTTCCGAAGTCGAAAATGCATACGAATATGACTCAATTGTATTTCCTTCATTTATGTCTTTAATAGCATTGGTGAATGAAAAATTGTAGGTAGTTTGTGCTTGTAATGTATTGTTTTGTAAGGAAATAATTAATTTTTTGTTTTTCGCCGTAATTTCCGGAAATTCATCTAAAGCCGGAGAAATCATACAGTTTTCTTGAATTTTATCTAATTGTATAGCTTCATCAAATTTTATAGTAATTTTTTGAGGTTGAACATTTATACTGTTATTGTTTGGTTTTTCTAATATTACAGATGGAGCTAACGTGTCTTTAGCACCTCCGGTAGGACGTGATTCGCGAGCACAATTTGCAAGAATAAAAACCAACATTCCTGCAGCAAATACAGGAAGCCATGTGCGAATGGTATGAGAAAATGCTATAGTCACGTAATTTTTTTTAAACATACTATATATGAATTGCAAACATACAAAAGAATTTTAAGATATAGCGAGTAAAAAAATAAACAAAAATCTGTACCTTCGCACTTTCATTAAATATATTGTTTACAGATGAATGTTTTGGTATTAGGTTCAGGAGGCAGAGAACATGCCTTTGCATGGAAATTAGCACAAAGTCCGTTATTAACTAAATTATATATAGCACCCGGGAATGCCGGTACTGCTCAAGTTGGAATAAATTTGCCTTTTGCAGCAACCGATTTTGCGGCAATCAAACAAGCAATTCTTGATTTGCACATTTCGTTAGTTTTGGTTGGTCCCGAAGATCCTTTGGTTAAAGGGGTGCACGATTTTATAGTCGGAGATGAAGAAATTAAACATGTTCCGGTAATAGGACCAAAGCAATATGCTGCAACGCTCGAAGGAAGTAAAGAATTTGCCAAGGAGTTTATGATTCGACATGCTATTCCAACTGCTGCATATTTTACTGCAACTCCCGATAATATTCAAGAAAGTTTTTACTTTTTATCACAACAAAAACCTCCGTTTGTTCTTAAAGCCGATGGTTTAGCTGCCGGAAAGGGTGTGTTAATAATTGATGATTTAGAACTCGCTAAACGTGAGTTAGAGTCTATGTTAAACGGTAAATTTGGAGCAGCAAGTAAAAAAGTTGTTATTGAAGAGTGTTTGCATGGTATTGAAATGTCAATTTTTGTATTAACAGATGGAAGTCATTATGTAACCTTACCCGAAGCAAAAGATTACAAACGTATAGGAGAGGGCGATGCCGGACTAAATACCGGAGGCATGGGAGCTGTTTCGCCTGTTCCGTTTTGCAATACAGAATTATTACAATACATCGACACTCATATTATTAAACCAACTGTTGACGGATTACATGCCGATGGTATAGAATATTGTGGATTTATTTTCTTTGGACTTATGGTATCTGGCAATACCGCAAAAGTTATTGAATATAATGTTCGTATGGGTGACCCCGAAACAGAAGTGGTAATTCCTCGAATTCAGTCCGATTTGTTAGCTTTGTGTGTTGCTGCAGCAAATAAAACATTGCATAATCAAACTATACAATTAGATTCTCGAACTGCAACTACAGTTATGTTAGTTTCGGGAGGATATCCGGGTGAATATGTAAACGGAAAACCTATAACTATTGGAAACACTCCCGATAGTATTGTGTTTCATGCTGGAACTAAAACATCTGAAAACCATGCTGTGGTAACCAATGGTGGACGTGTAATTGCGGTAACTTCTTATGGTAATAATAAAAATGATGCACTTGCATTGTCGTATAATTCCATTAAAAATATTACCTTTGACGGAATGTATTACAGAAAAGATATTGGATTTGATTTATAAACTATGATTGTTTCGCTCTTACAAAGGAATAATTTTATTGGATTTATTTTATTTCCGCTTTTAATTATCGGATTGTGGTTTCCGTATATACTTGAGCCAAGTATGACTCTGTATTATTACGACCAAAATCCTATGCCACTCTACAAACCGTTATTGCATTTATTTCAATCCAATGCATATATTGGGTTGTTATGTATGTTTGGGGCTATGGTTATAAGTATGGTTATAATGTCGGTTCTTAATTCTACCTATCGTATGTTCGAAAAACGAAGTTCGGTATACTTGTTATTATTTATTGTATTTTCTTCGTTGTTGCCCCAATTTCAGCAGTTTAATCCAATGGTTTTTGCTACCATTTTTTTGGTTATGGCTGTGTATTCTTTGTATAAGTTGTACAAAAACGAATATGAATTACGTGCTGTGTATGAAGCTGGTTTTTGTTTTGCAATAGCTTCATTATTCTATGTCCATTCTATTTTTTTATCAGTATTTATTTTTGCAGGAATTATAAATTTAGTGCCATTTAATTGGCGTCAGTGGATGTCGGGGATATTTGGACTCATTACTCCTTATCTATTTGTGGTTTCATGGGCATTTATAACTGATAGTTTACCGGTGTTGTTACAAACATTCGAAGCCAATATGTTTGTGTGGCATTCTTCTGGCGAAATTTCTACATTGTTTTATGTTATTGCGGCATACATAACAATTGTATTTATAGGATCATTGTTATTTTCATTTTCGGGATACATCAAAAAAGTAGCACTTCAAAAATATTACTTTCTATTATTTCTGTTAGTTGTATTTACAGCTATATTATATGTTGTAATTCCCGGAGTAAGTATCGAAGTATTTTATTTTGCGATAATTCCTTTGTGTTTTTATATAACTAATTATATAATAGCAATGCGTAATTGGCTTATTCCCGAGATTATTATTATTCTGTTAGTAGGCTTGCGAATAGTAATGGTTCTTATGTAATTTTTTGCTCCAGTAATTTTCTTTCAGATTCAAAATTTAGATGCGGATATTGTAGTCTAATTGCATCTATTGTTTTGATTTGTTGTTTTATAAAGTTTTGAAAATCTGCATTTTCCACATTAAAGGGCCTATGCTTTACAGCTTTTTGTATCGATTCTATCTGAGAACACATTTCCATTGTATTGCGAGAAAAATATCCGGTAGAAAACTTTTCAAATATATAAGATATTGCTGTTTCCGAAGGATGAATCATATCGGCTGCATAATATCTATAATCACGCAATTCATCAATTACAATTTCGTAAGCAGGGAAATACCAAGTATTTGGTATGTGCAATAATTCATCAATTGCCAGTAATAAAGCTGCTTTGCTTACATTATTCCCAAATGCTCCGTCTTTGGTATGCCGAATAGGGCTTAGTGTGAAAATAATTTGTAATTCATTATGTGTTGCTTCGCGTAATTGTTTAATTGCAGCATGTAAGTAAGCAACAATTTCAGGTACCGATAGTCTGCTACGGGTAAAATTGCTTGATGGTTGTTTATGACAATTAGAAACAAGTGTGCCGGATGAATTGTGAGTATAAACCCACGAAGTGCCGAGGCTAAGTATTACATAGGAGAGTTTTGATTTGTTATGTGCAAACTCATGTTGAATTTGATTAACTTGTTCTATAACTGCCGAAGAATCTATATTACTTAGCTGCGAATGAAGAAAAAATGATTGCCAAACTCCTTGCTCAAGAAATAAATCTGCTTGGGATATTTGTTTAGTTCCTACAAGTATATCAATGCTTTGGGCAATAGATGCAGGGTTATAGATTGTTCCTAATGGATTTACAAGTATAGGGAATTTTAATTCGTGCATGCGATTACCTATATAGGTAGTAAAACACGAACCCAAAGCAAGTCCCAAATCGGTATGCGAAATTGTAAACGAAGGTTTGGATACAGGTACTTCGGTTGTAAATTTCATGGTATGATTTATTGTATCACTTGAATTGCTTTTTGTATTCGAGTAATAGTTTCTTGTTTACCTATCATTTCAAAAATATCGAACAAATGAGCACCTGCACTTGTACCTACAATACTTAATCGCAAGCAATTGAACACTTGTCCCATATTTAGTTGGTTGTCGTGAATATATTGTTTTATGGTTTCTTCTAAATGTATCGATTCAAATGATGTTTGAGATTCAAGTATTGAACATATTTCTTGTAAAATTGGAGGAATCGAAGAATTCCAGCGTTTTTCAATTACTTTGGGGTCATACGATTCTGGTGCTTTATAGAAATAATTTGCTTGCAACCAAAGATCTTGAATAAATACGGCACGTTCTTTTACCATTCCACATACTTTTTCTATATATGCAAGCGGAGCATCTATTCCTTCTTGTTTTATAATAGGTTCTACTAAAAGAGCTAATTCGTTATTAGATTTTCGTTGAATCCATTGTTGGTTAAACCATTTTGTTTTTTCGGGGTCGAATTTTGAACCGGCTTTACCTACGCGTTCTAAACTAAATGCGTCAATAAGTTCGTTCATTGTAAAAATTTCTTGTTCGGTGCCCGGATTCCAACCCAACAGAGCAAGCATATTTACAAAAGCTTCGGGGAGATATCCGCTTTCTTTATATCCGGCAGCTGTTTCTCCTTCGTCGCCAACCCAATTGAGCGGAAAAACAGGGAATCCCAGCTTGTCGCCATCGCGTTTACTTAGTTTGCCTTGCCCTTGTGGTTTTAAAATTAATGGCAAATGAGAAAATTTAGGCATATCGGTTTCCCATCCAAATGCACGATACAGAAGAACATGCAATGGCATACTCGATAGCCATTCTTCGCCACGAATTACGTGTGTAATCCCCATTGTGTAATCGTCTACCACATTTGCTAAATGATAGGTTGGCATTCCGTCTGATTTGTATAATACTTTGTCGTCAAGTTCTTTGGTGTTAAAGTGAACTTCTTTACGAATTTCGTCAAACAATTGAATGTCTTGATTTTCGGGCATTTTAAATCTAATTACATACGGTTCATTATTGGCAATTCGTTGAGCAACTTCTTGTTCACTTAATGTAAGAGAATTACATAAATTTTTTCGAGTTAGGTAATTATATACAAATGGTTGTTTCGATAATTCTCCTTGTTCTCTTAGTTTTGCAAGTTCTTCGGGGGTGTCAAATGCATAATAGGCGTTTGATGAAGCTATTAAATCATACGCAAAATTTCTATATAAATTTTTTCTTTCGCTTTGTCTGTATGGACCATATTCGCCTTGTGGTTCGGCTCCTATACCTTCGTCTATTGTAATTCCGCACCATGTAAGTGATTGAACTATATATTGTTCTGCATTTTTTACGAAACGTGTTTGGTCGGTATCTTCTATTCGTAACAAAAAATCGCCACCATGTTTACGAGCAAATAAGTAATTGAACAATGCGGTGCGAACACCTCCCATATGAAGCGGTCCTGTAGGACTTGGAGCAAAACGAACTCTAATTTTTTTGTTTGTCATATCTGAAATTTTTGAATGACAAATATAGAAAGTTTTAGCAAATACTGTAAGGTATTTTTTAACCCATTAATTGTTTAACTAGTATTTGCCACATTTTTTTTGTTTGAATGCATCGATATATCGAATTGTTATATTTTGAAACCCAACGAATACCATCAATTGGGTTAATTATAAAAATTTCATCGGCCAATTCTAATTGTTTTGGAGCAATAGAAGTGTTGATGCTAACGGAATATGAATTTTTCTCTAACAAGTGTGCAATGTAATGTGCCAGTGGTGAAGGGAATAATGAAATAATCTGTACCTGTGTATCATTGCAAAGTACTATATCTCCTTGTGATGACCCTACTATTTGATTGTGTTCATTTACAAAACATACGGCATCTATATGTTGTTGTGTTTGTATGCGTTGTGCCGTAAACTGCCATGCCATGTGCCACGAACATATCGAAGGTGTATATGGCATTGTTTGCATACACGTTTGGTTCAATACGGCATGCCATCCATTGGTGTTGAACGAAAATTCCGGTTTAGGCAAAGCATCTATAAATAAAGCAAAACGCCACGATGTTTGTTCCATATCGGGAAAAATATGTATAGAACATACACCTCCCTTATATACTTTATTTACATTAAGTAATCGGGTTATGTATCGTTGTATTCGTTCGTTGTCGAAATTATTTGGAATAGCAATAGTATACGTTTGCAATGTTTTGGTAATTCGCTCTAAATGTTGGTCTAAAAAAAGAGGAACGGTATTGTACAGCCGAATCTGTTCATGTATATGTAATGCATTGGTAAATGCTTGCATGCCATGTTTCGAAATAGAATCAATTTTATGTAACTCTCCTTGTTCTATATAAAATTTATTCATGTGAAATTATTGTATTACAATAGGGAACTATAGATTCGTTTTTTGCAATTAAAATACCTTGAATACCAACTTTTTGTGCTGCTTCAATATCGCGTTTACTATCGCCTATCATGTACGATTTCTTAATATCTATATTATAAGCGGCAATTGCTTGTTCAAATAATAATGTTCCCGGCTTTCGGCATTGGCATGTAGATACATCGGGGTGGTGCGGACAATAATAAACGTGAGTAATAGTAATCCCTCGTTTTTGCAATTGCGTAACCATATGTGCGTGTACAGATTCTACATCGGCTATTGTATAAACTCCTTTTGCAACACCACTTTGGTTGGTAATTACTATGAGCATATAACCTTGCTCTTGAAGCATACGTAATCCTTCGAATATTCCCGGATTGAATACAAATGAATCTATAGTGTATGTATAATAGTTTGTACCATCATTTATTACCCCGTCTCTGTCTAAAAAAACTGCTTTTTGCATAGTGTAATTATATAGTTAGCGTTAACCCATCGTATGCAAGGTGTACGTGTGTGGGCAATTGTTGTTGTACCTGTTCATGAAACCCCATAAGATGACTAATATGAGTAAAATACGCTTGTTTTGGCTTTACTTGCTCTACAATTGCAAGAGCATCTTCTACATTAAAGTGTGAATAGTGTTTTTTGAATCGTAAAGCATTTATTATAAGAACATCGAGGTTTTCTAATTTTTGTAATTCCTTGGGTGCAATATACGAAGCATCAGAAATATATGCCAACGATTGAATACGAAATCCTAATATAGGTAAATTCCAATGCAATACACGAATGGGGCTTATTGGTATAGATTTGTAAGAAAATTGTGTTTCACTTATAGGATGAATATTCATAATAGGAATACCGGGATATTTTTCTTTGGCAAACACATACGAAAATTCTTGTTTAATGGCATCTATTACTCGTTGCTCGGCAAATACATCAATAGCTTTTTGTTTTAAAAAATTAAACGGGCGTATATCGTCTAAGCCAGCTATATGATCTTTGTGTTCGTGGGTTAGTAATATGGCGTCAATATCGGTTATATTTTCACGGAGCATTTGTTGTCTAAAGTCGGGACCAGCATCTATAACAAATGTGGTATCTCTAACAGTAATTAATATAGAACAACGCAATCTTTTATCTAAAGGGTTCTGCGATTGACACACGGCACAATTGCAGGCTATAACCGGAACTCCTTGCGATGTGCCGGTACCTAAAAACCGAATGTGCATGTGTTGTTTTGGTGCCATAGTATTCGTTAATTTTTGTCGGGATAGGGAATACGAGCATGATACATGTTTATAAGCTTTTGAATCATAACATCTTTTACAAGAAATATTTCACGTAAGGTAATATCTACTTGTTCAAAATGTTTTTCATTCATTAAAGTATCAACAATTTTATCAACCAAATTCGAAATTTGTTCTTTGTCATGTACTACAATACTTCGCGATGCTGCTTCTACCGAATCTGCTATCATTAATACAGCTAATTCTTTGCGATTAGGTTTAGGAGCGGGATATGTAAACAACGATTCGTCAACAGTATTTGACGGATATAATTTTTTGTATTTATCGAGAAAAAACCAAGTTTTAGAATTGCTGTGATGACCATATATCATATCGGTTATTGTACTTGGTAAATTATGTTTGCGAGCCAATTCTTTGCCATGTATTACGTGCTCAATTATAATTTTAGCACTTATTTCGGGCGATATTTCATCGTGAGGATTGCCCATAAACGATTGGTTTTCGATAAAATATGCAGGATTTGAAAGTTTACCAATATCGTGGTACAAAGCCCCAACTCGTCCGAGTAATACATTGCCGTTGATTTTTTGCAAAGCAGCTTCGGTTAAATTAGCAACTTGAAGCGAATGTTGAAATGTGCCGGGAGCGTGTTCACTTAATTCTCGCAACAATCCTCTATTTGTATCATTTAATTCAAATAATGTTAGATCTGATGGAATTCGATACAATCGTTCGAATATAAATATAAGTAAATATGTTGTAAGTAGTAATACACAACTTACGCCAAACCATAGTAATTTAAGCCAACTTATTCCTTCAAGTCCACCTTCTTTAATAAGCGAAAGTGCAAAAAATATGATTGCATACGATATAAATGAAAAAACAGCACATAAAAATAGTGAACTTCTTTGGTAATGATTACCTATGCTAAATAATGCAATGGCTCCAACTATAATTTGCAAAAACACAAAATCGAAACTATTAGGAGCGATGAATCCGATTATAAGCATGGTTATAACATGCACAAACAGTGCAATACGAGCATTTAAGAAATTTTTTACAACTATAGGTAATGCAACATATGGAATAATATATATACTTATATGATTAAATTTTTGTGTCATGCTTGCCATAGCAACAAACAATACTACAATACTTACGATAAATAATGTATGTGAATGGCTTGACAATATTTGTGGCTCAAAGTAAAATATAAGTAATACCAACACTATAAAAGCCATAAAAATTAGTATCATTTGTCCAGAAAATATAGCAATCATAGTGTGTACGGTAAGCGACGAGTGCTCATATTCTTTTTTGAGCGAGTCTAATACTTTAATGTCGCGTTCGCTTACAACGGTACCTTTGCTTATAATCCGCGACCCCTCACTTATAAAACCATGTTTTTCCGAAATTTTCGATAACAATTCTGTTTTTCGTTCATTCGAAATGGTTTCGTTATATATAAAATTTGGACGAATTGTTTTGTATATAATGTCTTTTACTTTGTTTTTTGTTAATGAATCTAAAGCCTTTGGAATTGCTGATATTAGTTTTATATGAGCTTCGCTTACGGTATATATTTGATTTATGTGTAAACGAATTTTTTGAGGTTTCTTATCAACAATTAGAGTTTTATATGGTTTTTGCACATCAATAATTCCGGTTGCATATACCAATTCTAATTCTTTTTGTAAATTTTGTAAACTTATTGATTCCGGAATTTCGAGCATAGAAAAAAGCGAAGTGCATTTTTCAAGTAAGCTGTCACTTGTTTGTTTAGCTACCGTAGAATCAAATTCGTAGTATGGTGAAAATGCACGAATGATGCTATCTCGCTGCATTTTTATTTCAGCATCGGTTTTGTCTATCGAAAAATTAAATGGAGCAAACAAATCACGATGTTGCCATACTTTATTTTGTTGATATTCAAATTCAAATGTGCGTTCTTTGGGTAAAAAAAACATAATCGCAACAATTCCAATAGAAAATAATAGAATTGATAGGAATTTTGCTTTGTTGTTTATAAAAAAAGTATAAAATTTGCCCATCTGTAAAGTGTAAAAATTATTTTGGTAAAAATACAGATTGAATGATTAAATATATCAATTTTTTATAAAAAAATGACAAAATTACGACTTGTATTCGATGTAGAAGAAGAAATGTTGGTAGCCAACAATTATGTAGTTGATAAAAAAATGTTGAATTACATAGCAATGTTTCTTTCAAATTTACGAAATAGCGACAGAGAAGTAATACTTGTTACGGCAGGTGCAATAGCATCGGGTATTGAGCGTTTGGGTTTGTCGGGCTATCCGCCATCGTTGGCCGAAAAGCAAGCATTAGCAGCAATTGGACAAGTTGAACTTATTAAAAGGTATCAGAATGTGTTTGATGAATATACTCAGATGATAGCTCAAGTATTGTTGGCTCGCGATATTATAAATAATCCAAAACAACAAAAAAACGCAAAAAATACTTTTCGTAAATTATTGTCTTTAGGTGTAATTCCGGTAATTAATGAAAATGATACAATTTCAACTGCCGATATAGAACAAGAAAATAATTATTTACTTTCGGCTACAGTTGCTTCTATAACTCAAGCTCATGCTCTTATTGTAATAAATAAAGATTTTTCGTTTAAAGTTCTTTGTAAGGGTAACAATTTTTATTACACAATTGCTTCAAAAGAAGATTTGCTTCATTTTTTAAGCAAACTTGATTATAAAGCACTTAATAAGAAAAAATTTACATACCCTACAGATTTTCCTTCGCAAAACATGTAATAAAAAAACCATGTATTTAGTAAATCTTATACATGGTTTTTTATTGCTGCCAATTAGCAAGTTTTAACGCTAATTTTTGTTAAAACACAATTCCTAATTTTGCAACACCTAAGGGTAGTACACCGGTATATCCCATATTTAGTATTCCGCTGTGATTGTTTATATATGTTTTGTCTCCTTGTGAAACAAATGCATATCGAGCACCAAATCCCGCACCTATATCTATTACAAATCGTTTAATAGGTTCAAATTCAATTCCTATATTTAAACTTGGTCCCATTTTGTTGATATTTACAAATTTTTCATTTTCTTGTTCCACCAATGTATTTACGCCAATAGTAGATGATTGAACCCAATCTGTTTCGGTATAGCTAACATGATAAAAATTATATAAAATACCATATGCGAAATAAGCACGAACAGGTTTTGAAAGGTCGTTAACTCTAATTTTTTGAAAAATTTCGCCTCCTATACCAATCATATCACTCGAACTTTCATCTTCCCATGTAGAGCTCGATTGGCTTAAATAAAAACGAGGAGCAATAATAAGTGTTGTGCCGTTTTGTAAACGTTTGTCAATATCGATACGCAACGCATTTTCGGCAGTAGATTGAGGTACTATACTTATTACATATTTGTTGGTGTTTTCTCGAGCCGAAAATACTGTTTTTTCTTGAGCTACAGCTGTTATTGAAACAAGCATACACATGAGTAAAATACTGAGGTTTTTCATAATAGTTATAATTATTGGTTAGATACTAAAATTGTACTTGCAAGTTGAATAGTTTTAGTTTGTTTGTTATATGAATATTGCGAAATGCCATTCATACCTGTAAGTATCAGATAATTATTATATGGAATTACATCATATGCTTCTATTTCATCAAAGTTTGCAAGTAATTCTAAGGAATTTACATTTGTTTTGTCGTAAACCCGAAGTGTATTATTGTCGCATACAAATAATAAATCACCATCAACTCCTAAGCCTTTGGGGCTTTCCATAGTATATGTTTTTTCTAATTTTGGATTTGTAATTGTTTGCATATCTATTACATGTAATTCATTTACACCGCGGTTGCATATCCACATATCGTCGTTGAGTGTTACATATGCATACGTACCGTCGAATACTGCCGGGTCGCACGAGGTTATGTGTTGATATTCTGTAATATATTCTAAATTATAGCCTTCTTTTTTATATACATACATACCCGATTGTGAACCGAAAAACAATAATGAATCATACGGAAAAATTGTTTCCATACCCCAATTTATTGATTCTCGGGTTTTTTCAACAATCTCATTTGGGTTAGCAATGTCGTATACAATTACATCGCCATCGCGTAATACATAAAGTATACTGTCTGATATTGTAAATCGAGCCATAGAGCCGCCTTTTCCCGATAATCCGGGAGATATCGGGCTTCCTATATCAGTATTTGGGTCATACATTTTTGATTCGCACATAGCACATATGTATGCTACTGCAAGTAATAGTATATATTTAATATATCGTATCATAGTCGTTATTTTTTATTCCATGCTATTATTACTGTGTTCTCAGGGCGTTGACCATCGCTAAACTTCCAGTCATTTTCGCCCGAAGGTGATGTAAGTTCTGGAAATACATTTTGAATTCTGTTTACTTCGCGTACATTTTGAATGTCGGATATATCTATTACAACTAAATCTACCGCACTCGAAGCATACATTGTGTTGTTTTTTACAGTTACTTCCGTACATCCTAATATGCGGATAAATCCAATTTTTTGCGGATTTGCAGGATTCATATTATTTATAACATGTACTCCATAATATTTTTCTACTACAAAAAGTAAATTGCTGCGAACAAATATTTTACCCGGATTTTTTAGTTCTTGAACCGGCATAGATGCAATAGACGCTTCGAATTCTGAACGTTCAACCAATACCGGAGTATATTGTGTATACGAAAACGAATATATAATACCCGCCCCCATAATTATAACACATGCCGCAATAATGAGTTTAATATGTTTCATTGTAATTGTTTTGTTAGTTTATTTAGTGAATCAAAAATACATGTATTTTTTGAATATTGTCAAGCATAAACGAAAGAAATAATTCGATAGTATATATTGTTAATTTTTTACTTAAACATATTTTCATAGGAACATTCAAATTGAATAATATTCCAATATCTTTGCAAAAAATGATACAGAATGATTTCTCAGAAACAACTTTTTTTGCAATTATTAGGACAAACTTCGCCCAATCCATTGCTCATAGAAGTTGAACGAGCACAAGGAGTGTATATGTATACTCCTCAAGGAAAACAAATTATTGATGTTATTTCGGGAGTGTCGGTTAGTAATTTAGGGCATTGTCATCCGCGGGTAGTAGCTGCAGTTCAACAACAAGCTCAAACATATATGCATCTTATGGTATATGGCGAACTTGTGCAAACTCCACAGGTAGCTCTTGCTCAAATTATTAATTCATTGCTCCCGGAGCAATTACAGTCTGTGTATTTTGTGAATTCCGGAAGTGAGGCTGTAGAGGGAGCATTAAAATTAGCAAAGCGTGTAACCGGACGTTCACATATAATTTCTACACACAATGCATATCATGGGAGCACTCACGGGGCGTTAAGTGTTATGGGTAATAAAGATTTTACGAAATCTTTTGAACCGCTTTTGCCGCATGTAGATTTTATACATTTTAATTCTATTGATGATTTGAAATGTATTACTGAACAAACTGCATGTGTTATTATAGAACCTATTCAAAGCGAGGCAGGAATTATAGAAGCAAGTAAAGAATTCTTGCAGGAATTACGTTTGCAATGCTCTCGTACGGGAACATTGTTGATTTTTGATGAGGTGCAAAATGGGTTTGGCAGAACAGGACCCATGTTTGCATTTGAACATTATGGGGTAATTCCCGATATATTGTGTATAGCTAAAGGTATGGGGGGGGGGATGCCAATAGGTGCATTTGTTTCGAGTAAACAACATATGGATTGTTTTACTCATTCTCCTATATTAGGTCATATTACTACATTTGGTGGACATCCGGTATCGGCGGCAGCTGCTCATGCATGCGTTAGCGAGTTGATTGAAAATACCGAAATACTTAGAGATATTGAATCAAAATCGGATTTATTTGTTTCGCTTTTACAGCAACATCCAAAGGTAAAACAAATACGTGGCAAAGGTTTGTTTTTGGCTGTAGAGTTAGAATCGAATGAGCAGGTGCATGCTCTTATTCATAGGGGTTTAGAGCATGGAGTATTGCTCGACTTTTTCTTGTTTTGCGATACTCATTTTCGTATAGCTCCGCCATTGATTATTACTCCCGATGAAATTATTGAATCTTGTAAACGAATTTGTAAAGCACTTGATGAAATATAAATTATTGTATGCAATATGTTTTGCATGTATCGTACATACTGCCGCAGTGGCACAACAGATTGATTCTGCTTCACAAAAATCGTTACTCGACAAAACACTTTCATTGTTTGAATGGAAAATAAAAACCGCAACCGTTAGTTCTTTTCCTTCGGCTGGTTACGACCCTTCAAGTGGTTTGTATGGTGGCATTTTACAAGTAGTTTCTATACCGCCTAAAGATACTTCGCAATTTAGTAGACCTACATCTTTGGTAAATCATGCAACTTATTCTACCAAACAATGGATTAATCTTAAATCTGATTTAGTATTGTATACCCGACGAGGTATAAACATCAATATGTATTTGCAATATTTACAAGCACCCGATTCATTTTATGGAATTGGCAACGATACATTAAATTATAATCCTGTTCATTTTTATATTAAAGATTTTGAATTACGCGGCGATATTTCTAAATCAATTGCTCAAACTTTTTTTGCAGGTATGATTTTCGATGTTTCGCACACATATACGCAAGCAGGCGATAGTACTTTACAGGGATTACAAATACCGGCTCAAAAAAATTTATTACTCACGGGTATTGGTCCGTATGTAGCTTTTGACCGACGCAATGATGTGAATTATCCTTCGAAAGGAGAAATTATTACTGCAAGTTTTTTATTTTATCCTATGCATGCCGAAAATGCTCATACATTTTTTACCCTTCAGCTCGAAGCCAAAAAATATATGACAGTGTATAACGATTTAATACTTGCAACCCAATTTTTTACCGGTTCTACCAGTGGCGATGTACCCTTTTATAATTTATACCAATTAGGTGGAAAATCGCGTATGCGGGGTATTTCTAATAAATATAAATATATTGACTCTCATGTGTATTATGCTCAGGCAGAATTTAGAAAGCATATATGGGGGCGGTTTTCGGCTGTTGCGTTTGGAGCTTTGGGTAATACTTGTGAATCATATTCCGACTTAGATGTTGGACATCTTAAATATGTATACGGCGGAGGAATTCGATTCCAGACAAGTAAAACTGAAAAATTACATTTACGAATTGATTACGGTCGCGGAATATTTGGTGATTCGGGCTTTTATGTAACTATGCGCGAAGGGTTTTAGAAACTGTTTAGATTTTGTTTTTAATGAAATTTAAACAGGTTCTTAATTACAACCGAATAAAATTCTCTAAAATTTTAGCACCTACTTCACCGCTTTTTTCGGGGTGAAACTGAAATGCAAAAAAGTTATCTTTTTCGATTCCAGCACTAAAAGGTACTATGTAATCGCATGTAGTAGTAGAATGAGTATTGAGTTCGGCATAATAACTATGTACAAAATATACAAAACTTTGCTCGGGAATGTTTTTTACTAATGTGCCTTTGTGCGAATGTATAGTATTCCATCCCATATGCGGAATTTTATATTCATCGGAACTTGGAAACCGTTTTACGGCAACATCAAAAATTCCTAAACAGTCTACATTACCTTCTTCGGAGTGCTTACACATAAGTTGCATGCCAAAACATATTCCTAAAAATGGTTGTTTCAATTCTACCAACACTTTATCTAATCCGGAATTACGTAAATATGCCATAGCACTACTTGCTTCGCCAACACCCGGAAAAATTATTTTGTCGGCTGCATACAGTTCGTCGGGATTATTGGTAATTATGGGTTCTATACCCAATCTGTTAAGAGCATAACTCACCGATTGTATGTTGCCGGCATTGTATTTAACTATTGCTACTTGCATACGTTATCCTTTAATAGATGAAACAAATGTTGATATGTTTTGTTCAAGCGTTCCCGGTTGTTCAAGTGCTTTGATGCACGCACTGCCTACAATGGCTCCATGAGTATATTCGCACACTTGTGCAAATGTTTCGGTATTCGAAATTCCAAATCCAACTAACAGTGGATTTTGTAAATTCATAGATGAAATTCGTTTAAAGTAGTGGATTTGCTCGTCGTTAAATTTTGATTTTGTTCCTGTAGTAGACGACGACGAAACCATATAAATAAACGCTTGTGTTTGTTGGTCGATCATACGAATTCTCGACTCTTCGGTTTGTGGCGAAATAAGCAAAATATTTTGAATACCATACTGTTCAAATATATGTTTATATTCTTTGGTGTATTCGTGGAGAGGTAAATCGGGCAAAATTACACCGTCAATTCCTATAGATTGGCATGTTTCGCAAAATTTTTCTACGCCAAATTGTAATACAGGATTTATGTATCCCATAAGTATAAGGGGAATAGAAACTGTTTTGCGAATATGTTCCAATTGCGAGAACAACACCGAAAGCGACATACCATTAGCCAAAGCTACGGTACTGCTATGTTGAATTACATTGCCATCGGCAAGTGGGTCAGAAAACGGAATTCCGATTTCTATCATGTCAACACCATGTTTTTCTAAAAGCTCAATAATAGATACTGTATCGTGTAATTGAGGAAACCCTGCAGTAAAATAAACCGAAAGTATTTGTTTTTGTTTTTTCGAAAAAAGTTGTTGTATTCTATTCATTCGTATGTAAATATTAAAGTGCTTTAACAATACTTGTCCATGTGAGCTATATAGGTATCCATATCTTTATCGCCACGTCCCGATATATTTACCACTACTACATCGGTTGCATTAAACTGTATTTTTGGTAATGCTGCTAAGGCATGAGCCGATTCTATTGCAGGAATTATTCCCTCTAATCGTGTCAATTCAAAAGCTGCTTGTAACGATTCGTGGTCGGTAGCATCTAAAACTTTCGTTCTCCCAATATCGTGAAGATACGCATGAGCAGGTCCAATTCCGGGATAATCTAAGCCTGCCGAAATAGAATAGGGTTCAATAATTTGTCCGTCGTTCGTTTGCATAAGCATAGTTTTAGAACCTTGAATTACACCAATAGTTCCTTTAGCAATTGACGCAGCTGTTTCGCCCGAATGTATACCCAATCCTGCAGCTTCCACTGCAATTAATTGTACCGATTCGTGTTCTATAAAATGATAAAAAGCACCCATTGCATTGCTTCCGCCACCAATACATGCTATGACATAATCGGGAAGGTTTTTGCCTGTTTTTTCTTGTAATTGCCATTGAATTTCTTCGCTAATAATAGCTTGGAATCGAGCAACCATATCGGGGTATGGATGAGGTCCTACAACAGACCCTAACAAATAATGAGTATCGGTAGGGTTGTTTATCCAGTCGCGAAACGCTTCATTCCCCGCATCTTTCAGTGTCCTGTTTCCACTCATAGCCGGAATTACAGTAGCACCTAACATTTTCATACGCAACACATTTGGCATTTGGCGTTTCACATCAGTTTCGCCCATATGTACTGTACACTGCATACCCATTAAGGCACATACAGTTGCCGTGGCTACACCATGTTGTCCGGCACCTGTTTCGGCAATTATTCGCTTTTTGCCCAAAGCTTTTGCCAACAGAATTTGCCCAATAGTATTGTTCACTTTGTGCGAACCGGTATGATTAAGATCTTCGCGTTTTAAATAAATATGAGCGTTATATTTTTCAGACAACCGCGACGCATACGTAAGAGGCGATGGCCTGCCTACATAATCTTTGAGTAACGATATAAATTCCTTTTGAAAATCAGACGATTCAATAATACGTATGTAATTATCTTCGAGTTCTTTTATATTCGGATACAATAATTCGGGGATATATGCACCACCAAATTTTCCGTAATAACCATGTTCGTCAGTAGTAAACTTCATGTATATATTTTTTTTACAAATATAATTGAATATACATAGAAGGAACAATGAGTATGTTTAAAAAATGAACAGAGCGATGTGATTTTTTGAAGATTATTATTTTGAATAGCTGCATTTTGATTATTTTTTGCTGTAGAAAAAGTATTTTTCTGTACATTTGAATCTGGTAAAAGTGTATTATTTTTATTAATTTATTAAGATAGGTTTGATAAAAATTGACATAAATATATGTTAGCATTCAGTGGAGAAAACCTAGTAACAGATTGAAACAATAAAAAAGATAAAAAAACGAATAATAACCAATAAAAAAAAGGAGGTAAAAATGCAACACAAACGATTAAAATTAAGTGCCGTACTTTTGTTTGGTATTGGACTAGTAGGATTGCAAGCACAAACGATGTATGTAAACGAAAGTAACGGAACACAAACCGCATATACTTTGAAAAGTGTACAAAAAATGCGTTTTTCATCAGGAAATCTTACCGTTACAAAAACAGACAACAGTAGCAATGAGTATGCTCTGAATGATCTGAGGTATCTGAATTTTTCTAATATATCCATAGACACTGAATATCCAATAGCACCAGTTAGTTTAATAGCAACAGAAACCACAACGTCTACGGTAAGCCTTTCATGGAATGCATCGACCGACAATATTGGTATTACCTATTATTTGATTTACAAAGACGGAGTAAAGATTGACTCAGCTACTTCAACAAGCTACATAGCAACCGAACTTACCTCAAACACAGCTTATTCATTTACGGTGAAAGCCCGAGATGCTGCCAATAATATTTCTGCTGCAAGTAATGTGTTATCAATAACTACCAGTAAAATAACTAGTGTTTTTGAACTAAATACAGACAATATAATTTTTGTATATCCTAATTTTGTGAACAATATAATTAACATCGACTTAAGCGGAATAGCTAATGCAGAAGGTACTTTTAGCATACTCAACTTTGAAGGCAAAACCGTGTTAAGTTGGTATGTAAAAAATGAAGGAGTTCTTCCATTAGACATTAGCAGTTTGCCGACAGGTATATACTTATGCCGATATGAAACTGCCACAGAAATTAAAACAGTGAAAATTATTAAACAATAAACAAGGAGGACAAACAATGAAAAAATGTATATTTTTATTCATTAGTAACCGAGAAAAAATAAAAATAACAGATTAGGTCGATAGTCACTAACCTAATCTGTATTTTAGCTGTG
>MWCJ01000033.1 GCA_002069975.1 Bacteroidetes bacterium ADurb.Bin217
TTAACAACTTCGACTTGAATATCAATAATTTACATGAGTAAAATAACGATTATTGATTTTAGTCGGTTAATAATGTTTTTTTATATTGTATTTTACTCCATCTAGTGTAATTGTTTCAAGTAATTTGGAGATTTCTACAATACTTATTTGAGGGTTCTTTTCAATAACTGCAAGAATTTTTTCAGTAGTCTTTGAGGTGTTTTTTAGGGTAGTTTTTAGGGTAGTTTTTAGGGTAGTTTTTTTTGTCGTATGTTTACGTGTATTTTGTGATTTACGATAAAAAGTTGTACAAAGGCCCGAACTCAGAATCTCAAATTTAAAATTTACTTCAAATTGCATGCATTCGGCATTAATTCTTTGAAAACCTGATGCCCAACGATCGATATTATTTGTGTAAAAAAACATTTCAGCAATTTTTGGATTACGTAAAATTGACTGTTCTGTACCTCTAATATAGTCATCGGGGGATAACCCTTGTGGGAAAAATTTCTTGATTACTATGTACCCTACATAGGAGTTCACATATTACGAAATATGCTATCCGACCTTTAAAAATACTATTTTATGAAACATATAATGAAATTACAAACGAGCGAATTTATTGAAATTCACAAAAAATTCTGTGCATATATAGGTGCACGTGCTCTCAAAAATCCTCGACTATATAGTACTATAGTTACTGAATTTATGGTTTGGCTCGAACAACGAGGCATATCACATATCAAACAAGTAAAACAAATTGAACTACAAGAGTACTATACATATTTAATTCAACGTCCAAACACAAGGAAAGCAGGTACCTTAAGTGATTCTACAATCAAAAATCATTTGTTAGTTTTAAATATCCTATTCCAATATCTACTTGATTCCGGATTTTTAAAAAGGATATATGTAACACCACGCTATAAAATTAAAGATCAAAAAGAAAGAAGCGTACTAACAAAAGAAGAAATTAAGCAATTGTATGCAGTATGTGCCAATGAATTAGAAACAGTATTGTTGCATATATGCTATGGATGTGGACTTAGACGATCCGAAGCGTATATGCTCAATGTAAAAGACATACAATTTTCGCAAGGAATTGTTATAGTATGTAAAGGTAAATGGAATAAACGCAGAGAAGTACCTATGTCAAAAAAAATACAAGAAGATATAAAAGACTATGTTGTGAGAATACGTCCGTTATTACTTAAAGAACAGATATGTATAGAACAAGCATTTTTTGTACATACAAATGGTATGCGTATGTCAAAAAATATGTTGAACAAAACCCTGCAAGAAATAGTAGAACGATCGCAACAACAACAAATAATCGAAAAGCATATAACTCTGCATTGCCTAAGGCATAGTATAGCTACGCATTTAATTGAAAACAATGCAGGATTTGAAGAAATTCAAAAATTTTTAGGGCATAGTTGTATTGATACTACACAATTATATGCCATACGACGAAAAAAAAGAATTAATTTAACTTAATACACACAATCACATGAAAAAAACATTAGAGCAATATCTACAAGATATGCATACAGCACAAACGGCAGCAGCTTATATTTACGAAATCAAAAAATTTAAAATCAGGTACCCAAATCATAAACACCTTCGTTATGAAGATATAATATCGTATATAGATTTTTTGCAACACACCTCAGGAACTACTTCTGTAAATAATAGGATAATAGCCTCTATTAAAAAGTATTATGATTTTTTGTTTGAAACAGGAAAACGGCATGATCATCCTTGCAAAAATATAAAAATTGGCAATAAAAAAACAAAGGCTATACAGACACAAAATCTATTTACACGCGAAGAACTTATGGTTTTGCTTGAAAGACACAATCGATTTACAAAACTTGAAATTCGAAACAAAATAATTGTGCAATTCTTAATATATCAGGCAATGCAAAGTAGAGAAATAACACGTATATCGGTACACGATATAGATTTTGCCAATGGTACCATTTATATAAAAAGAGGCAATATACTTACTCAACGAACCTTAGAATTGCACCCAACACAAATATATGTATTGCAGCAATATATATCAGACATACGCCCACAGTTACTCACAAAAAACACAGACAAATTACTTATAGGATTGAGAGGAGCAGTACTTTCTGTAGATGCCATACATGCAATATTTGAACAATTTAAACAAGTATATCCCGATAGGAAATTAAACCCTACAACAATAAGACAAAGCACGATATCGTATTGGTTGAATGTAAAAAAGTTTTCACTTGAACATGTGCAAGACTTGTGTGGTCATAGATATCCAAGCTCTACCGAAATGTACAAAAGTATTGACATAGAGAGTTCACAAAAATGGGTTAACACATTTCACCCAATACAATAACTAATTAATTTAAAGCTATTTGAAAAAATTCAAATAGCTTTATTTTTTATTTATTGAAATAAGTAGTAATTTTGATATCTATAAATTTCGCATGAATATTCAAAAAAACATAAAATCTAACTCTATACCATTTGCTATTATTGAAAAAGATAGTAACGGGTATAAGTTTGCATTTAATGGCAAAGAGAAAGAAACCGAATTTAATGAGGGTGTGTATGACTTTGGAGCGAGGTTGTATGATGGGAGAATTGGGAGGTTTTTTAGCATTGATAGATTTAATAAAGACTTCCCAAGTGAAAGTAACTACTTATTTGCAGGTAATAATCCAATAATCTTTATTGATAAAAATGGCGATTTTAAATGGATTGATGATAGTTATAATGATATGTATCCAATGTTAACACTTTATTTATCTCAAAATATTGAAAATGATATAGTTTTAAATTCAACTGTTATGAGTTCGCTTCAAAAGTGGGGACAAGCAACTCAATCAAAAATTGAAAGTGATGTAAGGTGGAATAGTAATGTAATGATTAAACCTGCTAGTTTATCATGGATAGGAGCATCTGGACATTATGACGTAACAGAACTATCACCCGGACAGACAGTAAAATTTGGAACGACAGATTATTTAGGTAATATCGGGAAACCTTCACAGCATTTTAGTATCGATGAAAATTTTTTAAAAGAAATTGAAGGAATTTTAGCTAATCCGGAAAGCACTTTAGAGGAAAAACAAGCTGCCTTGACAAATTTTTATAGTACTGTTTTAGATGAGTACACTCATTATCTAGATTGGCAAGATCATGAAAGAGATGATTCACATTATGCAAATCCTTTTTATGGTAAAAATAATAAATTTGATATGATTTCGGGAACAACTGATCAAGGAACTAAAACTGAAATTGATGTTTTTGGTGATGATGTAGATGCAGCAAATGTTTCAAAAATTATTAAAGAAAGACCCCAAAATGCAGCTACTGTACCAGGAACCTTACCTTCAACAGTTTCTAAAAAAGCAGGATTAAAAACACTTTAATTGCTTGAAAACAATGAATTACAAACTTTTTTTTAATGTTTTTTTATTTATTTTCTTAAATTATAATGTCTATTCTCAAGAATATGATATTTTAAATTCTTCAAATACTAATGCTATTTGTAATGTAAATAATTATTTGAAAGTTTCATATGCAAAAAAATCAGATGTTAAAAATATATTTTTGAAAACAAATAATGGGGTCATTAAAAAAGAAATTGAATATTACAATTGGATTCCAGAGTTTAAAGGTAAAAGTGAAATTTTAATGTATAGAATTAAAGGAAAAGACACAATTTATATGATGAAAAAAACTTTTATTGTTAATGAAATAAAAGTATTAATAAATTTCCCATATGTTGAGAATAATAAAATAAAAAAAGAAAACCTTTTAAATGTTAATGGAATTTATCACTATTTTTCTGAAAATATGAATTTTTCAGGTAATTATAGAATTCAACAATTTTCATTTTTTGTTTTACGAAAGGATACACTTATATATTCGAAAACTAACTATTCAATGAATTTTAGTCTTGAAGATAAAAAAATATTTAAAACTTTAAAAGAATTCGATAAAATCGTGATTTGCAATGCTATAATTTATAGTAAAAATATTATGTTTTATCCAGATCCAATTGAAATTATTGTGATTCCTTAAGTGCGTCCATTTTTTCAAACTGACTGTCTACCGTCACAGTATAATACACCAAGTCGCGAACTTCCATAAATTGGTTGTTCTTCTAATGCTATTTCTTGTGTATTGGTTTGGGTATAACTTGCCATTATATTGCTTTGAGCATCGCGTGTGTTTGATTTATATTTTTAAATACGAAAGTTTAATTGTTTTTTTATCAATTTTCAATTGTAAAAATTTATTGCTTAAATATAAGTAGTCACATTGATAGCAATTGTTAATTATAGATATACTTTGTGTGTTAAAATCTATACGTTTTAAACCATCATTTTCAACAAAATATAAAAAATTGTTTTTTTTATCTAAAAATAAGACTTCCATCTTTAAATAAATATAATTTGAAAAAAATAATGCTTCTCCCTCTTTTTTTCCTTTATTTATAAAATCATTTTTGTATGTAATTTGTTCAATATTATTTGGATGAATATAATATATATTATTTCTTTCATCTGAATATAAACTATATAAATAGTCAAATCTTGTTTTATAATATGTTTTAGCTTCAGAATTTAAATAATACGAAATTGGAAACAATAAACCTTCAAAAATCATCTTGTAATTATTATTAACAAGATACCAATCTTCTGGTTTATTAAATTTTAATGTATCTATGTTTTTTTCAAAAATATTCCAATTAAAAATGTTTTTTTCATTTATATCAATATATGAAAATATTGAATCATTTAAAAACTGTGTTTTTAAATTTTTTTGTTTAGACGTTAAACTATCAACGACTTTTAAGTCTTGATTTAGAATTATTATTACAGCTGATTCATCATAATTTATAGTTAATGCAATATGTTTATTTTTCGAATAATCTAATAATGGTAATCTATAATAATCAAAATGTTGATTTGTGGAATAGGTATAACTCATTTCATTTTGAGCAAATGTTTTTAATGAAAAAAATATGTATAATATTATTTGTATTATGTGAAATTTCATAAAAATATTATTCATTTGATATATTGATTGTAGGACTTACATTCTCAATTGGCATTATAATTAACCCTTTTGGTTTTAATTCGCTTTCACTATATTCTTTTAAAAATTTATCAATCATAATTTTTGTTTCATCGACTCTACCAAATCCTTCAAGTTTTTGACAGCCTGCACAACCATAGCTCCAGGAGTTATCTTCATTTTTATAATAAGTATAAGTTGATTCTCCATATAAACCATTTCTTGCCATAGTTGTTTGAACTTTTATTTGAAACATTTTTCCATCTTCTGACAGAATTGGTGATTCCATAACTATTGCCGCATGTCCTTCTTGAAATAAAATATCACCTTTTTGTGCTTCTAAAAAATCATTAGGACTTATCATTCTATGATATTCCCCACCTTGTTTAAAAAAATCTTTTGCATCTGATGAAGATCTTGGCATACCTTTTTTTATTTCTCCATTTATTTTGTATTCAACTTTTTCTAAATAATCAGCAACTAAACTATTTGCTTGAGCATAAGAAAAGAAAACTGAATGATAACAATCAATCGAATTATAAACTAAATTTGGGTTTCGTGAATATTTAAAGCTTTTCATTTCATCGCCTTTTTCATTTCCATACGTTAATCCGTATAAATTATAAGCCCAATTACTAGCACTCTCATACTCCAACCCCTCCAACTCAACACCATCAATCACTCTATTTTCACTAAACGCATACGTACTATTATAAGCATATTTCGCATACAATGGGTCAACTGCAAAGAATCTTCCTATTCTATTATCACTTACTCTAAATTTAAAGAAACTTGTATTGCCCTCGCCGTACAATTCGTTTTCAGCCTCTTGTCCTTGAAATGCAAATTTATATAAACGAGCCGCATTTGTACGCGTTTTTATAGGCATTCCAAATGCGTAATAATCTGAATGCGAATTAATTGCAGGTTTTAAATCGCCATTTTCAAAAACTATTCTATCAGAGAATGTAACTAACACATTGCCCAAATGGTTACTACCTTCGTATATTCTATTGCCTCGCACAATACCTGTTTCGGTAGTGGGGTGGTATACACCAAGTCGCGAACTTCCATATATTGGTTGTTCTTCTAATGCTATTTCTTGTGTATTGGTTTGGGTATAACTTGCCATTATATTGCTTTGAGCATCACGTACGTAGTATGTAGTTTTTATGGCAGTCATATTTTTGGTTCCGTCTGGATTTTTTGGTATAACTCGTTTTACAATTCTATTGCCCATTGCATCGTATTCAAATTCTAAGTCAGCTTTTTGCGATCCTACAATGCGGGTTAAAGATACAATTTTACCCGACACATTCCAAGAAATATTTTCAATTTCTTCTTGTTGGTCGTATATCAAATTACCAATGGTATCGTATTTGTAATTTTGTGATTTTTACTATATTTACAATAGTTTTTTAATAAACGGTTTGGTACATAAAAAAATATATGTACTTTTGCCGCTCAAAAAATTAATTAACATTATTTAAATTTTAAGCTGTTATGATAAATCAGTATGAAACCGTTTTCATTTTAACTCCCGTTTTATCTGACGTTCAGGTAAAGGAATCGGTAGAGAAGTATGAGCAGCTTATAAAGGACAATGGTGGTGAAATCGTGAATAAAGAATCGTGGGGTTTGAAAAAACTTGCGTATCCTATTCAGAAAAAAAACACCGGCTTCTATTTCCTTTATGAGTTTAAGTCTGAAGGTGAGTTTTTAGATAAACTTACTACTGCGTACAAACGTGATGAGCGAATTATTCGCAGTTTGGTTGTAAAACTAAACAAACACGCCGTAAAATATACGGAAAAGAAAAGAAATAAAGTACAAGAACCTGCTAAAACCGAATAATTATGGCACAGAATCAATCAGAAATCAGATATTTGACTCCTCCATCGGTTGAAGTTAAAAAGAAAAAATATTGCCGTTTTAGAAAACTTGGCATTAAATATATCGATTATAAAGATCCTGAATTCTTAAAAAAATTCTTAAACGAACAAGGTAAAATTTTACCACGTCGTATTACAGGAACTTCTATAAAATACCAAAAAAAGGTTGCCGTAGCTATCAAACGTGCGCGTCATCTTGCATTATTACCATATGTTACTGACCTTTTAAAATAAGCATTGTTATGGAAATTATATTGAAAAAAGATATGCCTAACTTAGGCTTAAAAAACGATGTTGTAACCGTAAAACCGGGATATGGAAGAAATTATTTAATTCCTCAAGGCATTGGAATCCTTGCAACAGAATCGGCAAAAAAACAACATGCCGAAATTATGAAGCAACGTGCTCATAAAGAAGAGAAAATCAAAAAAGAAGCTACCGAATTAGCTGCAAAATTAGAAACAGTATCTCTTACTGTTGGAACAAAAGCAAGTACTACCGGTAAAATATTTGGTTCGGTTAATACTATCCAAATAGCTGAAGCTCTTCAAAAAGCAGGGTACGACATAGATCGTAAAAAAATTATGTTAAAAGAACATGCAATTAAAGATTTAGGAAGCTACTCTTGTAAAGTTGTACTTTACAAAGGAATTGAAGTAAAAATTCCTTTCGAAGTAATTGCTGAATAAAAAAACATTCTATCTAATATAAAAGAGGTTGCCCCATAGGTAACCTCTTTTTTTTTGAGTTTTTTTTATATTCTCATAGTTACGGTTTATCTTTACAGAGCAAATCTCCAATGCTCTGCCTCAAATACCAAGACAAAAAAATGAGTAAAAATTAACATTATACAAAAAATATGTAGTAATTTTATCGAGTCAACGTCAAAAGAATAAAAACTATAGTATGAATCTATTATTTTCATATTTCCTCATTTTGTTTACAAGCGTATATTCGCCACAAACTCTTCAAAAACGCGATTTCTATCGGGTATTTGCCGAAGGTACATTGATAGAAGTTAGCAAAACTATTCAAACACTTGAATCAACAAAGCAAACATCGTATACCAGAGCATATATAGGTGCGTTACGTATGAAACAAGCTAATTTAGAGACAAAAACAATACTCAAACTTGAATATTTCAAACAAGGTAGTGCAATGCTCGACAAGGAAATAGCTCAAAATCCTAACAATGTTGAGTTTAGATTTTTACGACTTGCCATACAAGAAGCGGCTCCTGCTATTTTAGGCTATAACACCAACATTGCTACCGATAAAAAAATAATTCAACAAGGATACAAACAATTAGATTCATTTTTGCAAGACTACATAAAACAATACACATCGCAATCTAAAGTTTTGTCGAGCAAAGATTTACTCTAATACACAATATACATTCATGTCTTCTTTCAAAATTTTAGCTCTTTGGTATTCACAAACAGGACAATTACACCAAATTATTACTCATTTTTTACAACCACTCACCGAAACAAATTCAATAGATATTGATATAGTTGAATACAAACCCGCTATCCCCTATCCATTTCCGTGGTCGTCGCAAGAGTTTTTTAATACCATGCCCGAATCGGTATTGCTTACACCTACCCCTTTGGCACCGCTCAATTTTGCTCATTCTTCATACGATTTGATTGTTTTGGCTTATCAGCCATGGTATTTATCGCCTTCAATACCTGCAAATTCTTTATTTCATACACCTGAGTTTCTGCACATCATACGCAATACTCCGGTAATTACTCTAATAGGCTCTCGCAATATGTGGATTAATTCGCAAGAAATAATTAAAAAACAATTGCACACAGCCGGGGCAAACCTTATAGGCAATATTGCATTTTCAGACAAGCATCAAAACCAGATAAGTGCAATTACAATAGTACATTGGATGCTGAGCGGCAGAAAAGATAAAAAATACGGCATATTTCCTTTGCCAGGAATTAGTACAAGCGATATACAACAAGCTTCGGAATATGGCACAGTATTGCATACCGCTATACAATCGCAATCGTTGCAAGGTATACAATCAAAATTTCTTGCATTGGGCTATATGAATATTCCGCTTGACGTTCAATTTATTGAGGAACGAGCCAAACGATTGTTTACTGTTTGGGCACAACTTATCACAAAATTTGGCTCATCGTTACAAGGACGAAAACGATTAGTTACCACATTTAAGTGGTATCTTATTATCGCATTATTTATTGTAGCTCCTATTGTATTTTTCTTCTACTTTTTTTTGTTTTACCCGTTTACATATAAGGCTGTAAATAAAAAAAAACAAATATATTTGCAGTAAATTATTTATAGAGGAATGTCACAGGTATATATTAACAAAACAGCTACTTTTTATCCAAATACCGCTATTGCAAACAATGAAATGGAGCAATATTTGGGACATATACACGGGAGACCATCAAAATCCAAACACATAGTACTGCGAAACAATGGCATAGAACAACGATATTATGCTCTTAATACTCAAGGTGAACCTACGCATACCAATGCCGAAATAACAGTTCAAGCTATTCGAAATTTATTTCCAAACAATACCGATTTTCTTACATCATTAGAATTTTTGAGTTGCGGAACAACAACTCCCGACCAATTATTACCATCACATGCAGTTATGGTTCACGGATTACTACCGGAAACTTCTCATATTGAAGTAGTTTGTCAATCAGGCTCTTGTTGTTCGGGTATGCATGCATTAAAATTTGCATATTTAGCAATTAAAAGTGGTGAAATTCAAAAAGCAGTTAGCACCGGTTCCGAAAGAATTTCAAAGTTATTACAATCAAACACATTCGAAGAAGAAGCTCAAAAACTTGAAGAGCTCAACCAAAACCCATACGTAGCATTCGAAAAAGATTTTTTACGATGGATGTTATCAGATGGTGCCGGAGCTTTTTATTTAGAAAATAAACCTAACGAACATGGTATTTCGCTTCGGGTAGAATGGATAGAATTGTTTTCGTTTGCACACCAACAGGAATCATGCATGTATATGGGGTGCGAAAAAATGCCTGACGGCACATTAAAAGGGTATCATGAATACAGTTCAAAAGAAATTGTAGAACAATCGATTTTAAGTTTAAAACAAGACACTAAATTACTCAGCTTACAAATTATTGAATTAGGGTTTTCCGGATTAAAAGATATTTTAGCCAAACATGCTGTAAGCGTTGATAGTATAAGTTATTTGCTGCCACACATGTCGAGTTATTTTTTTCAGGGCAAAATTTACGATATTTTACAAAAAAACGACATAGGTATACCATACGAAAAATGGTTTACCAATCTTAAACACAATGGAAATATGGGAGCCGGTTCAATATATACTATGCTACACGACCTTATAGAGACAAAACCGCTAAAAATTGGCGACACAATTTTATTAGCAGTACCAGAAAGTGCTCGTTTCTCATATGCATTTTGCTTACTCACTGTTTGTTAAATTCTATGCAACACACCAATATTCCTCAAGATCCAAGTGCATTAGAACACATAACAAAAGAACTGTGTTACGCAAAAAATGATTCCGGCAATTACCAAACATATGCAAGCACCGGATGGGACATAAAATCCACAGCTTTAAACGTCGCATGGGACGATATTAAAGAATCGATAGCAACAGCACAAGAATTAGTAAACCAAGGCAAACGAAGCCCCATATATGAGTTTATGCATACACACATGATGACCATAGGAATACTTGCAAACTATGTTGGAATGTGTAGAATACGAGTTTGGCTGCATACCTATCCGTTTTGGTTCAAACACATGCGAACCTGTACTATCGAAAAATATGCTCAAGTATTCAATATTCCTGTAAGCAATCTTCATTACACAGCAAAAGCATGAACTCTGAATTTAATCACATACAAACAGCACATTGCGAAAATGGTGTAACAGTAAATTTGCTCCGTATGGCAGGGCATGAATACATGACCGAAGCACTTGCATTTGGAATGGGGGCAGGATTGTTTTATTTTCACCTTCCATTTTTCACGTTTGCAAACGGACCGGCAGTTTCGTTTCGTACCATGCCCGGAAAAATTTTTAAACGCACCTGCAACTCACTGCAAATAGAAGTAGCATCGAAAAAATTTAGAAATATCATAACAGCTCAAAATTACTTAGACACTCTTCTTTCCAACGGACATATAGTTGGCTGCCAAGTTGGGGTGTTTCATCTACCCTATTTCCCTATAGAATACAGATTTCACTTCAACGCTCACAACTTATTGGTGTACGGAAAACAAGATACAACGTATATGGTGAGCGACCCTGTAATGGATAAAGTAACCACCTTACAACAAGAAGAACTTAATAGAGTAAGATTTGCACAAGGTATGCTTGCTCCCAAAGGACACTTGTATTATATTACTAAATCGAAACCCACCGACAAAACTACTATACAAAAAGCTATAGCACAAGGCATACGCATCAACACTCGCGACATGTTACACATTCCGGGTAATTTTGGAGGAGTTAGTGGAATTTTATATACCGCAAACAAAATTACAAAGTGGCGAGAAACTTTAGGAGTTCGCAAAGCCGGTCAATATTTGGCACAAATTATACGTATGCAAGAAGAAATTGGAACCGGTGGCGGTGGGTTTCGATTTATGTATGCTGCTTTTTTGGAACAAGCATATAATTATATTCCCAATGAACAATTGTTAACAATATCGGACGAATTTACCAAAGCAGGCGATTTATGGAGAGCCAATGCTGTTAATATGGCGGGAGTATTACGCGGAAGATCAACAGAACAAAAAGATTTTGAAACTATAGCCGATGTAATGAAACAAATTTACGCTATAGAAAAACAAGCATGTATACAATTACAAAATTTAAAGTTACATACTCGATATGTCTAAACCACTTATAACTATAACAAATATAAGCAAACGATACAATCAGGCTCACGAATATAGTTTGCACAATGTATCGTTAGAAATTATGGCTGGCGAAAAATTTGGAATTTTAGGTCCAAATGGTGCCGGTAAAACCACGTTGATTTCTATACTTTGTTGTATACAAAAACAAACTGAAGGGACATATTCATACAATTTAGAAAATTTAACACATTCTACTCAATCAATATTAGGTTTTGTACCTCAAGATTTTGCATTTTACGAAGAACTTACCGCAATTCAAAATTTAGAGTATTTTGCTGCGTTGTACAATATTCCACGAAAAACTATTACCACCCGCTGTATGCACGTATTACAAACTCTAGGATTAGATACTGTTGCACGAAAAAAAGTACGAACTTTCTCGGGAGGTATGAAGCGACGATTGAATTTAGCAATAGGTATTATACACCAACCTGCAATTTTATTTTTAGACGAACCTACCGTAGGCGTTGACATTCAAAGCAAGAATGCAATAATAACATATCTAAACGAACTCAACGCACAAGGTACAACCATTATATACACGTCGCACCATTTGTCCGAAGCCGAGCATTTTTGTAATACAATTGCAATAATTGATTATGGAAAAATTATAGCATGCGATTCGGTAGAGCAACTTAAAGAAAAGCACAATGCTGCAAATTTAAAAGAAGTATTACTGGAACTTACCGGGGAGGGGTATAGAGACAATGTATAAATTTTTAATTTCATTTAAAAAAGAAACTATACAATTTTGGCAAGACAAAACAGGTTTTACACTTATGTTTATTATGCCTATGATATTGGTGTTTGTAATGACTATGATACAAGATAGTGCATTTAAATTGGTAGAAAACAAACAAATATCGCTGCTGGTTGTAAATCACGACAAAGGTACGTATGGCGACACACTTACTACCTATTTGAGTAATTCGGGCATGTTTGACATAGTTGCAAACAAAACAATTCAACACGCTGATATACAAAAACAAATAACAAACAAAACTGCAATTGCAGCAGTATATATCCCAACAGATTTCAGTAAAAAAATGTTGGAAAAATCAAAACAAACTAGTTCATTACTCCTAACTGATTTTGGTGTTTCGCAACAAAAAAAGGAATTCAAAATTATCCCCTCATCGGTAGAATTTTATAACGACCCTGTTTTGCAAGAAAACTATTGTACATCTATTATGTATATGATTCAAGCTCAATTGCAAAACTTAGAAAGCAAGCAAATGATAGCAGGTATTTACAACGAAATGGGTATTACAAAAATTCCTAAACATGTAGACGAAAATGTACAAAAAAATAAGATTACTATAGACCGTAAATTTTCATCGGGGACTACAGAACAAAGCATTCCAAGCTCGTCGCAACACAATGTACCCGCGTGGACATTATTTGCAATGTTTTTTATGGTAGTATCATTAGGAACCAATATAGTAAAAGAACGAAATTCAGGAACTTTTTTACGATTACAAACCATGCCTGTACATTTTTCGCTCATTATTATAAGCAAACAAACATTATATATGTGCATTGCCATATTGCAAGTATTTATAATTTTTGGTATTGGCATGTATGCATTTCCTTATGTTAATTTACCAGAGCTCATATTTCCATCAAACATTCTTGCAACATTTGTAGTTATTGCTGCATGTGGTTTTACAGCGGTTAGTTATGCCATGTTGATAGGAATATTGTCAAAAACCGAAGAACAAACAAATGGATTTGGGGCAATTTCAATTATTATATTTGCAGCATTGGGAGGAATATGGGTTCCAAACTTTATAATGCCCGAAATGTTTCAAAAAATTAGTACAATTTCTCCATTACATTGGTGTATCGAAGCATTTTATGTATTATTTTTGAAACAAGGAAATTGGAGTGATTTACTCAAACCACTACTTGTGTTACTCTTTTTTAGTATTGCTTGTCAAGCTATAGCATATTATACATTGTATATCAGAAAAAAATCATAACCCCTACAACTATGAGCACAACAGATTTACACGAAACACTCAAAAAACAAATTGTTCAATATCTTAATATTTTAGATTTTACCCCCGAACAAATTACTAACGACATGCCCCTATTTGGACCTAAAGGTTTAGGATTAGACTCCATAGATTCGTTAGAACTAGCCGTAATGCTCGAACGCGAATACAATATAAAATTAACCAACCCTACCGAAGCTCGCAAAATATTAGTAAATGTAGATTCAATAGCACAATATATAGAAGATTGCAGATTGAAAGATTGAAATTTATAAAGAGATTTAGACAACAATAATAAATTGCAGATTCATATATATAGCCCAAGGTTTCAACCATGGAAATATATTGCAGATTGAAGATTAATACTACTTAAAAACCAATCTATATCTCATAATTCGTTCTATAAACTTCCCATCGACATCAAAAACTCATCGTTATCGCGAGTGAGAGGCATTTTTTTGCTTAGGAATTCCATAGCTTCCACAGGATTCATATCTGTCAAGAAATTACGCAACACCCAGTTTTTGCTCAATCTGTTTTTATCAATAAGTAAATCATCGCGTCGTGTGCTCGATAAATTAACGTCAACGGCAGGATAAATACGTTTATTTGAAATACGTCTATCAAGCTGTAACTCCATATTACCGGTACCTTTAAATTCTTCAAAAATTACATCATCCATTTTAGAACCTGTTTCGGTAAGTGCAGTAGCTATAATAGTAAGCGACCCGCCATTTTCGATATTACGAGCAGCACCAAAGAATCGTTTTGGTTTATGCAGAGCGTTTGCATCTACCCCGCCCGATAATATTTTACCAGATGCAGGTTGTGCCATATTGAAAGCACGAGCCAAACGAGTAATAGAATCGAGTAAAATACACACATCGTGACCACACTCAACCAAACGTTTTGCTTTTTCTAACACAATATTAGCAACCTTAACATGTCTATCCGACGGTTCGTCAAAAGTAGAGGCAATTACTTCAGCTTTTACGCTTCGTTTCATGTCTGTAACTTCTTCAGGTCGTTCATCAATAAGTAAAATCAATAAATAAACTTCGGGGTGATTATCGGCAATGGCATTTGCAACGTTTTTAAGTAAAGTAGTTTTACCTGTTTTTGGTTGAGCAACTATTAAACCACGTTGCCCTTTACCAATAGGTGTAAACATGTCGATTATACGAGTAGATAAATCATTATGTCCTTTGCCTGTTAAATTAAATTTTTCTTCAGGAAATAAAGGTGTTAAATGGTCAAAATGAACCCTATCGCGAACTTCATCGGGAGTTCTACCATTTATGCGTTCAACTTTGATAAGCGGAAAATATTTTTCGCCCTCTTTGGGTGGACGAATAGCGCCTTCAATAGTATCGCCGGTTTTAAGACCAAACAATTTGATTTGCGATTGCGATACATATATATCATCGGGAGAATTTAAATAATTATAATCGCCCGAACGAAGAAAACCATAACCTTCTTGCATCATATCTAAGACACCGGATCCTATAACAATACCATCGAATTCCGATATTTTTTCTTGTTTCTGATTTTGTTGATTATTTTGTTGCTGCTGTTGATTATTCTGTTGATGTTGATTATTTTGTTGTGGAGTATATTGTTGTCTTTGAGGTTTTTGAAATTGTTCTTTATGTTCTGGAGTAGCAATAGGTTCAACTATTTGTTCGTGAACAATCTCCGGAGCATCTACTTCTGTTAAAATAGGAGGAGCTGCCATTGTTGTATCGTGCTCTTCTTCTACTTGCGAAACAACTTGTGGTTCTTCTTTCGCAACGGGAGCACTCGAACGTGGTTGAACTTTCTCGGGTTTACTTACTTGCACTATTGTTCTTGCTCGTTTACGGGGACGTTTGTCTTCGTCACTTGCAGCTTGAGTTTGATCTTGGTCGAATTGTAATTCACCTTGTTTTATCGGAGCATCATCTACAGGTAAATTGCGAGGAATGCTACCTTGTTCTTCTAATATTTTAATAATTAAATCTTCTTTTTTGAAAGCGGCTGGATTTTGCACGCCTAATTTTGTTGCTATTTCTTTTAAATCAGAAACAAGCATTTTTTTTAAATCGTTTGCTTGATACATAAAAAAAGTATGTGAATTACAAATTGAATATGTTTTGAAATTTGTTTTGTTATTTAAATTGACCTTTTACAGTCTGATGTAACTACACTATTATAACGTTCTTATCTTGTGTGATTAATACTTGTTTTAATCATGTAATTTCACTGGGATTTTGAATTATAAGGGCAGTAAGTATTCATAATGTACCCTAAATTCAATGCAATATTACGCAATAAAATTTACAAATGAAAATTAAACAATAAAAAAAACTGATTTTACATATATTTACGCAACTATAATTTGGTAATAACCATTTCGGTACGCCTGTTTTTTGCTCTATTTTCTGCTGTTGAATTATCTACCATAGGTTTATTATCGGCATATCCTTTATAGGTCAATCGCGACGAAGCTATTCCCTGTTCAACAATAAAATCATACACTGCTTTTGCTCTATTGTTAGACAATGCAATATTATGTTGTTTATTTCCCACGTTATCGGTATGACCGCCAATTTCGAAACAAACTGTAGTATTTGTATTCATAAAGTCAACTATAGCTTGCAATTCAACTTTTGACTCTGGTTTTAATGCATACGAATCGGTATCAAAAAACACATTGTTTAACACCACGGTATTTCCTATAGCTATTGGTTGCATTGGAATTTGCAATGTTTTTGAAACTGTTTTCAAATGCACTTGCTCCGAATACAACAAATATCCATGATGAGTAAGAGTAAGAGCATACGTTTTATCTTCGGCAAACGGCACTACAAAACTGCCAGTATAGTAATCTGCAATATGTTCGTAGAAAACCTCTCCTGTTTGTATATCACTTAATTGTATAAGTGCAGGCACTTTTTTATCAATATTTTTAGCATCGTACACAACACCGCTTATATATGTTACCGGCGATGGTTTTATAGGAAAAGAAGCATCTATATCAAATTCAAAAATATCTATTCCTCCCAAGCTACCGTATTGATTTGATGCAAAATAACCTTTGGTTCCTGCTGCATTTACTACAATATGCGATTCTTTACTGTGAGTGTTAAGAGGATATCCCATATTTACAGGAGTTCTCCACGATCCATTGGCATGCCGTTGTGTAACAAACATATCTTTTTTACCCATTCCATAATGACCATCGGTAGAAAAAAACAATGTTTTTCCATCGGCATGAATAAATGGCGATTCTTCTTCGTCTTTGGTATTTATAGTTTCGCCCAAATTAACAGGTGGTGTCCAAGTATTCGTATCGGTAAGGGTACTCATCCAAATATCTTTTTTTCCAAATCCACCGGGACGATTCGAAACAAAATACAATGTGCGACCATCGGCAGACAAACTTGGTTGCGATTCCCAGTGTCGAGAATTAACGGGAGAACCTAAGTTTTTCGGTTTTATCCATTGATTTCCAACTTTATAGGTTATATAAATATCGCACGACCCCTTTCCTCCAGCCATTCCACATGCAGTATATACCATTGTTTTACCATCGGCAGAAATAGATTGTGCTCCTTCGTTACTTAATGTTGTTATAGGTTTTGGAAACAACATTCTATTTGTCCATTCTCCCTGTTGCTTAACCGAATAAAACATATCTTCTTGAAACGACTTGCTTCCAAAGGGAACATTACAAGTAATAATAAATAATTCTTCGTCAACAGTAATAGCTGGATGAAAATCATCGTATTGAGAATTTATTGCCTGCCCCATATTTTTGGGTTTAAAGTTTACAGGTTTTGTTTGTAAATCAAGAGCTATTGAACAACGCTTTTCCAAATCCGCGAGTTTTTCAATTTCATGAATTTGCAATTGCTGTTTTTTTTGCGTAAGTATTTCAACATTTTTTTGAGCTTGAGCATATAATCCACTATCAAATTGTTCATATGCTAATTTGTAATATGCCCATGGAGTTTTATCGCCACACAAACCTACACATGTTTGCAAAGTCGACAACATTTGTTGAGTATCTCCTTGTTGCATATAAATACCGGCGAGCAAGTAATATGCTTCACTAAAGGTGTTATCAATTTTAAGTGCATTTTGTACTTCTAGCAATGCTTGATCGTAGTATCGCAACTCAAATTGTTTGATTGCTTGTTCGTATGCTGCAATAGCCCGTTTGTTTTGGGTAGAATATGTTTGCGAAAACATAGGTAGAGAACACATAACAATCGCGAGGAAACAAATAAATTTTTGAAATTTCATACTCTTTTTATTAAAAAAAACAATTTACAAACAAATATGCGATAGTACAAGTTTTTTACCAAAAAAATAGCGTACAACAGAGATTGTACGCTATTTCAAATATGTTTATTGTATTACAGCACCATTTGTTCAATTGGGCATACCAAAATACCTTCGGCGCCAGCAGCTTTAACTTTTTCAATAATTTCCCAAAAAGCATCTTCGTGAATTACCGAATGTACCGAACTCCACCCCTCTGTTTGCAGAGGAATAATAGTTGGACTTTTCATGCCCGGCAACAATTTGCAAACTTCTTCTATTGCCGAATTAGGCACATTCATGAGAATATATTTGTTGTTTTGTGCTTTTTCTACAGCTTCAACACGCAACATCCATTTTGCAAGCAATGCTTTCTTTTCGACAGTAAGATTTACGTTACCTATAAGTGCCGCTTCCGATTTAAATATTTCTTCAACTTCTTTCAATCCATTCATAAGTAAGGTTCCACCGGTACTTACTAAATCGCAAATAGCATCTGCCAAACCAATAGTTGGAGCTATTTCTACCGAACCGCTTATTTCATGAATTTCGGCTTTTACGCCAACCGACTGTAAGTGCTTTTCTAATAACACCGGATACGAAGTTGCAATTTTTTTACCTTCGAGCGAATGTATCGATTCATATTTAAAATCATTGGGAACAGCTATCGATAAACGGCATTTAGAAAAACCAAGTTTTTTTATAACTTCTACTTCTTGATTTTGTTCTACAATTTCATTCATGCCAAGAATACCAAAATCGGCTACACCATCGGCTACATAGCGTGGAATATCGTCGTCGCGCAAAAACAATATTTCCATTGGAAAATTGAATGCTTTTGTTTTTAAACTACTTGAGTTTGATACGAATTTAATACCGCAATTTTTAAGTAATTCAATAGATTTTTCGCTTAATCTACCACTTTTTTGAATTGCTAATTTAATTACTGTTTGTTCCATATTGTTATTTTAATATATATCTAAAAAAAAAGGCTTGCCCCGAAGCAAACCTTTATATTATATGCATTCAGTCATGGTTCAATGTCCTTATTGTATATGATGATGAATGTGTTTCATTTCTTTATTTTTTTTTGCAATAATACATATTTTTTTAAAGCAAAAAAAAAATCGATTACAAAAACTATATTTTTCCAAATACATCATATACATCGGCATCAATAATTTCAACATCGTAAAAACCACCTATTTCCAATTGCTTTTCAGTATTAATAAGCACTTCATTGTCTACTTCATATGCATCAAATTGCGTTCTACCAATATATGAATTTTGTTCTTTTCTATCAATTATTACTTTTTGAGTAGTACCCACCTTTCGCATATTATTTTTCAACGATATATCTTGCTGTGTATTCATTAGTATATCCAACCGTTCTTGTTTAACGCGTTCCGGCACCTCATTTTTGTAATGTTCGCCGGCATAAGTACCTTCTTCGTGAGAATAAGTAAACACTCCTAACCTATCAAATTGAGCTTGCTTTACGAAATCATGTAATTTATTGAATTCCAATTCCGTTTCGCCAGGATGACCAACAATAAGCGTCGTGCGAATAGCTATGTTTGGAATCATTTTTTTGATATTCTCAATCAACCCCCATGTTTCTTTCTCGGTAAAACCTCGTCGCATACGAGAAAGCACCAAATCGGAAATATGCTGAAACGGTATATCGATATACTTGCAAATTTTAGGAGAATTATTCATTAAATCCAGTACTTCAAGCGGAAAATTGTTAGGATACAAATAATGTAATCGTAACCATTCCAAACCTTGAATAGGTAATAATTGTTCTAATAAATCTCGTAATGCATTTTTCTTGTATATATCATACCCATAATACGATAAATCTTGAGAAATAAGTGATAATTCTTTCACACCAACAGATTGCAAATATGTAGCTTCGGCAACCAACTGCTCTATAGGTTCCGACACGTGAGCTCCTCGAATAGCAGGAATAGCACAAAACGCACAACTACGATTGCACCCTTCGGCAAGTTTGAGATATGAAAAATGCTTTGGTGTAGAAACAATTCGTTCGTGTAAAATACTTTTGTTTGCTTGTGCATGAAGTTCTTTCACAATATCTATAAATCCACGCGAACCAAAATACGAATCGACTTCGGGAATTTCGGCACGTAAATCATTGGCATACCGCTCCGAAAGGCAACCAATAACATACACATGTTCTATCTCTCCTGCTTCTTTTGCCTGTATAGCTTGCAAAATCATTTCAATTGATTCTTCTTTAGCATCGTGAATAAACCCACACGTGTTAATAATAACCACTTCAGAAAAATCATTGGAATCAAACGAAACCGAATAGCCTATTGCGGCAAGTTGCCGAGCAAGACGCTCGCTGTCTACCGTATTTTTGGAGCAGCCTAAAGTTATAATATTTACTGTTTTACCCATATTTACAATCAAAAAAAAAGGTCGCTATATTGCACAGCGACCTTTACTATATTACTAACGCAATAGATTATGCTTTACCAGCAGAACCTAAAACATTTACTACTTTATGAGTATACAATTTTTTCAACTCTTCGCGACCAGGACCTAAATATTGACGAGGGTCAAATTTATCAGGATTATCGTTGAAGAATTTACGTACAGCAGCAGTCATAGCCAAACGACCATCAGAGTCGATATTGATTTTACATACTGCAGATGCAGCAGCACGACGTAATTGTTCTTCAGGAATTCCAATAGTATCTTTTAATGCACCTCCGTTTGAATTAATTGTAGCAACATATTCTTGAGGAACAGATGAAGCACCATGTAATACGATAGGGAAACCAGGAATTTGTTTTTCGATTTCTTCTAAAATATCGAAACGTAATGGAGGAGGAACTAATAAACCTTCAGCATTGCGAGTACATTGAGCTGGTGTAAATTTGTTAGCACCATGTGATGTTCCTATAGAAATAGCCAATGAATCTACACCGGTACGTTGAACGAATTCTATAACCTCTGCCGGTTGGGTATAAGTAGAATGTTCTGCAACTACGTCATCTTCAACACCTGCCAATACACCTAGTTCACCTTCTACAGTTACACCATGTGCATGTGCATATTCTACAACTTTTTTAGTCAACGCTATATTTTCTTCGAATGAATGGTGAGAACCATCAATCATAACTGAAGAAAATCCCATATCGATACAGCTTTTACATAATTCGAATGTATCGCCATGATCTAAGTGAAGAGCTATTTGTGGTTTTTCCCAACCCAATTCTTTTGCATATTCTACCGCACCTTGAGCCAAGAAACGTAACAATGTTTGATTTGCATATTTACGAGCACCACTTGATACTTGTAAAATAACAGGAGATTTTTGTTCAGCACAAGCAGATACAATTGCTTGTAATTGCTCTAAATTGTTGAAATTGAACGCAGGAATAGCATACCCGCCAGCTACAGCTTTTGCAAACAATTCTTTTGTGTTTACCAAGCCTAATTCTTTATAACTTACTGCCATGTTTGTATAATAATTAATTTAACTTATAATCTTTTTGCGAGAACCATTCACACAAAATATCGCTGCTAAATTATAAAATGATGTGGACTTTACAACATTTTTATTGTTTTTTTTTAGGGAGGTGTGTCTTAATGTATCAAAAGTCTGAATGTCTGAATGTCTCATTGTCTGAATGTCTAAATGTCGATATTTTTTTTTAATCCCGAAGGGATGATATTATTATAGTAAACGCCATTACAATATCATTCAAAACCCCGAGGGGGGTGACATTATTATCTTCCATCAACCTATAAAATAGGTAATTGTGGATATTCGGTTTTCTACCAATATGTAGCCACTAATGAGGCAATTCATAAATATTCCAATATTATGACGTATACCATTGCACCGTTAGGTGCATAAGCTCGGTAGAAATTGAATAATACGGGATTGATACCGTGCCGTTAGGTACGGAACATGAATATTTGAGGTCTAAATGTATGAATGTCTCATTGTCTGAATGTCGATAGTTTTTTTAATCCCGAAGGGATGATATTATTATAGTAAACGCCATTACAATATCATTCAAAACCCCGAGGGGGGTGACATTATTATCTTCCATCAACCTATAAAATAGGTAATTGTGGATATTCGGTTTTCTACCAATATGTAGCCACTAATGAGGCAATTCATAAATATTCCAATATTATGACGTATACCATTGCACCGTTAGGTGCATAAGCTCGGTAGAAATTGAATAATACGGGATTGATACCGTGCCGTTAGGTACGAAACATGAATATTTGAGGTCTGAATGTCAGTGTATCTTAATGTCTCAAAAGTCTTTGTGTACATCCCCACTGCATTATTGTTATACGCCAAGGCTATCGCTCCTAAAATATATTACCTACACGTCCTATTTACAAAAACACTTCAGCATCGGAAACACGCAGAGGCAATGATTGTAGTTGTAATTTTAATTCAACATTTGTAATTGCTGCTCGCACCACTGCTTTATTGTACACATTTGCATATTCCGATTGCAAAAATTCATCTATATTCATCCATAGTGCTTCGGCTATTTCATCGGAGTCGACTACAGAAATAGTTGTATCTTTAGCTTGAGCCGTACAAACTATATACACATTCGACTCACCAAATTGTCCCTGCCTAAAATGTCCAATATTTAATATTGATTCAAATTCAACAGTTACCCCCGTTTCTTCATATACTTCACGAATTAACGCTTCTTGAATAGATTCTCGTAATTCGATATGACCTCCGGGTAATGCATAATTATTAGATTCTATATGCTTTACAACAAGCACATAATTATTATGCAAAACAACCGCACCTACTCCTACAATAAAATTTTTGGTAGTTGGTACGTAAGCATTAGGGTTAATTTTTTTCACCAGAAGTAACGCCTGTTCGTGGCAACTATGAAACTCAAAACCTCGTTGAACGAGAATAGGAATAAATTCGGCTACCTTACTTGCAATAGATATCCACACAAGTGATGCGTACTGAACCGATTGCAAACATTCATCGAGTTCGCGTGTAAATTCATCAATTGAGTTAGGCAACGATTCCGGTTGCACTATTACTCCATTATACCTATCTTGAATTATTTGCAACATAGTTATTTTACCGCAATTGCAGAAATTTCGACCATAGCACCCATAGGCAAAGCAGCAACCTGAATAGTTTCGCGAGCCGGGAAAGGAGCTTCAAAATAATTAAAATATACAGCATTAACTTCGGCAAACTGAGAAATATCGGTAACAAAAATGCTACATTTTACAACATGCGAAAAATCCATATCAGCTGCATGCAATATAGCAGCTATATTATCCATTACTTGCTTAGTTGCATGACTCATATCGGTAGTAATAAGAAATTCACTTTCGACATTATAGGGTAATTGTCCCGATATATATAAAGTATTGCCAGATAACACGGCTTGACTATATGGACCAATAGGTTTTGGTGCTTGTGCTGATTGAATTGATTGTTTTTTCATAATTAAAAAAATATAATATGTCAAAAATCGGATATTATTAGTAAAAAATTCTACTCTTATATTGAGCAATTACAAATGTATTATTTTGTGAATATTTCGTGTATATATTTTTTAAAAATCTGCATATAACTCACAAACATTCTTCTATTTTTGCCTTTTACTAATATATTCATGGTATTGTTAGTTTCAATATCATGTTCAAAATTAATCAGTGCGTATGAATCATTACATTGTAGCAGGAGTTATAATTTTATATTTCGGATTATTACTACTCATAGCTCAATTAACTACTCGAAAAGCAAATAACGAAAGTTTTTTTACGGGAAACAGAAACAATGCATGGTATGTTATTGCATTTGGAATGATTGGATCGAGCATTTCGGGAGTTACTTTCATTTCGGTTCCGGGTTGGGTTGGCAATAGTTATTTTTATTATTATCAAATGATTATAGGAAATGTAATTGGATATTTTATTGTAGCATCAGTGTTATTACCTCTGTATTATAAATTACAACTCACTTCAATTTACACTTATTTAGAACAGCGATTTGGACATTTTAGTTATAAAACAGGAGCTTCATTTTTTTTGCTTTCGCGAACAATAGGTTCGGCATTTCGATTATTCATAGTTGCTCGCGTATTACAAATAGCATTTTTCAATCATTTCGATATACCTTTTTCTGTTACGGTAATTATTACCATTGCTCTTATATGGCTCTACACATACAAAGGAGGCATTAAAACAATAGTATGGACAGACACCTTACAGACATTTTTTTTACTGGCGGCTGTAATTATAACAATAATTGTAATTAGCACTAAAATTAATTTCGCAGAATCTTCAATGCTTCAATCTATTGTAGCCAGCGATTATTCAACCATATTTAATTGGGAATGGAACTCAAAATACAACTTTTTTAAATATGTACTTTCCGGTATATTTATAACTATAGTAATGACAGGACTCGACCAAGACATGATGCAAAAAAACCTATCGTGCCGTTCTATAGGCGATGCTAAAAAAAATATGTACTGGTATAGCAGTTCATTTTTATTTATTAATTTATTGTTTTTAGGCTTAGGGGCTTTGCTTTATATGTACATCCAACAAATTGGTTTAGAACAATTTACAAACACTTCAACATTCCATTACGATTCACAAAAAGCATCGTTTATGAAAACCGACGACCTCTACCCTCTTTTAGCGACATCTACATTAGGTCTAACAACCGGCATAGTCTTTCTTATTGGTATTATAGCTGCTGCATTTTCTAGTGCCGATTCTGCTCTTACAGCACTTACAACTTCGTTTACTATAGATATACTAGGGACTAAAAACAAAAGTGAAGAAACTGTAACAAAGCAAAGAATTTTTACTCATATTGGGTTTTCGGCAGCATTGGCTATAATTATTATTCTATTTCATATTATTAATAACGATACTGTTATTAATGCTATTTTTACTGTAGCCGGATATACCTACGGCCCAATTTTGGGAATGTACGCCTTTGGATTGTTTACCAAACTAAATATTCAGGACAAAGCTATGCCCTATATTGCCATAGCTTCACCTATTATTTCTTACGGCATTTCGGTTGCGATGCAATCCATATATGACTATGCCGTAGGATACGAAATTTTAATTATAAATGCTGCAATAACTTTTGCAGGTATGTATATATTTGCACAAAAAAAAATAAAAAAATGCTAACAAAAAGTATTATTGAATTTATAACTATTTCTAAAGAATTTTGTGCGTATTTAGAAATTTCGGAACACGAATCACAACGTGTATTTGTAGAAAAAACACAAAAACTCCTTAGTTTACTCTATCTTAAAGCACTCCTTTTAGAATCAAACAACGAAGTTGAAGGATATTGCGAACAATATGTTACCGAAGAACAATGGGAATTTGTGCATCAAAATATAGAAACTACATTAGGAGAACTTGATGTATATATAGAAGTGTTTTCGCCAGAATATACCAACGACGAAAAAGACACCATGCCTATATCCGAAGCCTTAACAGATATTTATCAAGACATAAGAGAATTTACCGACCGCATGCGAACAGATAACGATGAAATACGTGAAGTTGCAGTATATGAATGCATGCTTCAGTTTTCGTTGTACTGGGGTCCGCGAGCATTATCTGTAATGCAAGAATTTCATACACTTATGTTCTCACCAAATTCAAAATTAGATTCGAACGAATAATATGCAAATTTTTCCCGACATACGGTCTGTTAGTAGTGAAGATGCCGAACATCTGCCATTAATTTCATTTACAGGTACTATTCATATTGTAACTTCGCATGAACAAATGCAGCATGCAATTTCATACCTATCGAATTGCACAAAATTAGGATTCGACACCGAAACTCGCCCCTCGTTTAAGAAAGGACTTGTTTACCCAATTTCGCTTTTACAATTAAGCGATAACCACCACGCTTTTTTATTTAGAATACAATACTGCGGATTACCAAAAGAGCTTTGTTCTATTTTAGCATCGGCAAACATTATTAAAGTTGGAGCAGCTATACACGACGATGTACTTGCTTTACAAAAAATACAAAAATTTAAAGCTCAAGGGTTTATTGATTTACAAACCATAGCAAAACAACTCGAAATTGAAAATTTCGGATTAAAAAAATTAGCTCAATTAGTATTAGGTATTCGCATTTCAAAACGACAACAACTATCTAATTGGGACAGCACCACACTTACCGATTCGCAATGCCAATATGCAGCAACTGATGCATGGGTAAGTTTACAAATATATAACGCATTAGCACCGTATTTACATGACACACATATATCTTAAACCAGGCAAAGAACAAAGTATTCGCAGATTTCATCCATGGATTTTTTCTGGCGCCATAGCATCTATGTCTGGAACAGCTAACGAAGGCGATATTGTTACCATATTTTCCAGCACCAAAGAGTTTTTAGCGTTAGGACATTATCAAAAGTCATCTATTGCGGTTAGAATACTTAGCTTTTCTCAAGAATTTATAAACCAAAATTTTTGGAACAACCGAATTAAATCAGCATACGAATACCGAAAAACACTCGGATTAATTAACTCTTCGCACACAACTTGTTACCGACTGGTTCATGGCGAAGGCGATAATTTACCTGGATTAATTATAGACATGTATAATGGTGTAGCTGTATTGCAAATGCATTCGGTAGGAATGTACAAACATACTCAGCACATAATAGAAGCTCTTAAAACAGTATTGGGTGATTCGTTGCAAGCTATTTACAACAAAAGTGCTTCTACCCTCCCTTTTAAAGCTGAAACCGATAATACCGACGGGTTATTGTGGGGACAGGTTTTGAGTACCGAAGTGCTTGAAAACGGAAATACCTTTGTAATAGACTGGGAAAAAGGACAAAAAACAGGATTTTTTATAGACCAACGAGAAAACAGAAAACTAATAGAATTGTATTCACAGGGAAAACGAGTACTCAACACGTTTTGTTACACCGGAGGTTTTTCTGTGTATGCTCTCAGAGGAGGGGCATCGCAAGTAGTTTCTATCGACAGTTCACAACGGGCTATAGACCTCACAAACGAAGCTGTAACCTTAAATTTCCCAAACTGCAATACACATAAAGCCCTTGCAGAAGATGTATTTGATTTTTTTCAAAACAATAACGAAAAATTCGATGTAATTATACTTGATCCTCCAGCTTTCGCAAAACACAACAGTGCGTTAAAAAACGCATTACAAGGCTACAAACGACTTAATATGAAAGCAATAGAACAAATAGCATCTGGAGGATTATTATTTACATTTTCGTGTTCGCAAGTTGTTACCAAAGAAGATTTTAGAAAATCGGTATTTGCTGCTGCCGCTAACACAAAACGTAATGTTCGCATTATACAACAACTTACACAACCAGCCGACCACCCTATAAGCATATATCACCCCGAAGGAGAATATTTAAAAGGATTACTATTACAAATTACCGATTAACATATTTTTTTACCAAAACCACGAATATAATAATTGAAGTTAGAAAGTTTGAAAGTGAATGCTCTTTACGAACTAACTCATATCTCATATCTCGTTTCTCTCATTACCACAGAGTTCACAAAGTTACACAGAGCAAAATCATAGTTCAACAGACTCACCATCTCATTAAAAATTAAAAATTCATAATTAAAAATTAATCCCCCTATACCTATAAACCTATACACCCTTATACCTTTAACCCCTTACACCTTTAAACCTTTACCCCTAAATCACATATCGTTTCTTTCATCACCACAAAGTTTACAAAGTTACACAGAGCAAATCATAGTTAAACAGGCTCACCATCTCATTAAAAATTAAAAATTCATAATTAAAAATTAATCCCCCTATACCTATAAACCTATACCCCCTTAAACCTTTATACCTTTATACCTCTATCCCCCCATCTTAAAAATTGTTCGTTTTTATTTAATAACTCATCTCTATTTTTCAAATCTATAATTATATAAAAATGTATATTTGTGCCAGATACAAACAATTAATTTTTTCTACACATGGTTTATTTTTTCGAGGACAAAGAACACAAGGTTTTAGCTGTTGATTTTAAAGGATCTCTAACTGATGAAACAATACAAAAATTACAATGGTTATTTGGCAATGCACACTATATTGATGCAGAAAATATTTCGGGTAATTTTATTGGTCCTCGCAAAGAAATGATTACTCCATGGAGTACCAATGCAGTAGAAATTACACAAAATATGGGAATAAGTGGTATTTTCCGTATTGAAGAGTATACAAAAGAAACACCGACATCGCATTTCGACCCTATGTTGCAACGCAAATACAATGGGTTAACACAAGAAATTTTCACCATATCACGCACGCCCGAATCTATTATAGAGATTGACGACATAGCTGCATACAACAAACAAGAAGGATTGGCCCTCAATAACGAAGAAATTGCATATTTAGAATCCTTACCAAAAAAATTGGGCAGAAAACTTACCGACAGTGAAATATTCGGATTTTCGCAAGTAAATTCAGAACACTGTCGCCACAAAATATTTAACGGTACATTTATCATCGATGGGCAAGAAAAACCATATTCATTGTTTAAACTTATTCGTCAAACTACCGAAGAACATCCAAACCGAGTTATATCGGCATATAAGGACAATTGTGCGTTTATGCAAGGTCCACGTATTCACATGTTTGTGCCACAATCTCACAACAAACCCGATTTTTTTACAATCAAAGAATATGAATCAGTAATTTCGATAAAAGCAGAAACGCACAACTTCCCTACAACTGTAGAACCATTTAATGGTGCAGCAACGGGTACCGGAGGTGAAATTCGCGACCGTATAGCAGGAGGTAAAGCAGCATTCCCAATAGCAGGAACAGCGGTATATATGACATCGTATACCCGATTGAACAACCCCGAACGGTTGTGGGAACAAGCCACCCAACCACGTCCATGGTTGTATCAAACACCTAAAGATATTTTAATAAAAGCTTCGAATGGAGCCAGCGATTTTGGTAACAAATTCGGGCAACCGCTTATCTGTGGTAGTGTACTTACATTTGAACATTTCGAAAACGACAAAAAATTTGGGTTTGACAAAGTTATTATGCTTGCAGGCGGAATTGGATTTGGCAAAAAGGTCGACAGCCTTAAAGATGAACCAAGTATAGGCGACAAAGTAGTATTACTTGGTGGCGACAACTATCGTATAGGTATGGGCGGTGGCGCAGTTTCGTCTGTTGCTACAGGAGAATACAATAACTCAATAGAATTGAATGCAGTACAACGAAGCAATCCCGAAATGCAAAAACGTGCATACAATGCAATTCGTGCATTAGGCGAAATGGATATAAATCCTGTTATATCTATACACGACCATGGTGCGGGCGGACATCTCAATTGCCTTTCTGAATTGGTTGAAGCTACCGGTGGAACTATAAATATTGATGCACTCCCTATAGGCGACCCTACCCTATCTGCCAAAGAAATTGTAGGTAACGAATCGCAAGAACGAATGGGACTGGTAATGCATGCCAAAGATATTGATTTACTCAAAGAAATTGCAGAACGCGAACGTGCTCCTATGTATGTAATTGGTGAAACTACCGGCACACATCAGTTTACGTTTATCAACAATAAAACAGGCGAAAAACCTATTGATTTACAATTAGATGACATGTTTGGCAATCCACCAAAAACAATAATGCAAGATATTCGCACAAATGAAAAACATACAGAAATTACGATTGACGAAACTAAGATACACAGCTATATATCTCAAATACTCCAATTAGAATCAGTTGCTTGTAAAGATTATTTAACCAACAAAGTAGACCGTTCTGTAACGGGACGTATAGCAACACAACAATGTTGTGGAGAATTGCAGTTGCCCCTCAACAATTGTGGTGTAGTAGCACTCGACTATGTTGGTAAACGAGGTATTGCAACCGCATTGGGACATGCACCTGCTCCGGGAATGATTTCAGCTGCAAACGGGTCAATTTTGTCGATAGCAGAATCGCTTACAAACATTGTATTTACCCCAATAGAAGACAAAATCAAAGGAATTTCGCTTAGTGCCAATTGGATGTGGCCATGCAAAAACAAAGGTGAAGATGCACGATTGTACGACGCGGTAGAAGCTGCAAGTAATTTTGCAAAAGCACTGGGAATCAATATTCCTACGGGAAAAGATTCACTGTCGATGACACAAAAATACAAAGACGGCGATGTAGTATATTCACCGGGAACAGTTATAATAACATCGGTAGGCGAAGTTACCGACATTACCAAAACCGTAGAACCTGTAGTGCAACCTATTGCAAACTCGGTATTGGTATATGTAGATTTTGGAAAATCAGGACAATCGTTGGGAGGTTCGGCATTTGCTCAAATTACGAATACTTTGGGAAATACAACTCCTACAGTATCAGATGCAGCTTATTTTGTAAAGACATTCAATGCAATTCAACAATGTATAGAAAACAAACAGATATATGCAGGTCATGATGTATCAGCTGGTGGTTTACTTACTTGCTTGCTCGAAATGAATTTTGCCAATACTATAAGCGGTATGAATATAAGCATTCAAGGATTTAATAACACAAATGCGGTTGAAGTTTTGTTCAACGAAAATCCTGCAATTGTAATTCAAACAAGTTTAGAAACCCTTAATTTCCTTAAATCAGAAGGAATAGCCTGTATAGAATTAGGAACCGTTACAAATTCCAACACTCTAAACATTCTCACAACCACCCAAACACTTACATTCGATATTCCAGCATTACGCAAAACATGGTATTCTACATCATATTTACTCGATTGCGAACAAAGTGGCAGCGAAAAAGCACGTGAACGATTCAAAAATTTTGCTACTACCCCACTTACGTATACATTCCCTGCAAACTTTAGCGGTAGCGAACGAGCATACAATCTTGACTTATATCGTACCAAACCAAGTGGCACACGTGCAGCAATCATTCGCGAAAAAGGTGTAAACGGCGACCGCGAAATGGCGTGGTGCTTACATGCTGCTGGATTTGATGTAAAAGACGTTCACATGACCGACCTTATAAGCGGTCGCGAAACATTAGAAGACATATCAATGATAGTATTTGTTGGCGGATTTTCAAATTCGGACGTACTTGGATCGGCAAAAGGTTGGGCAGGAGCATTTTTGTACAACCCCAAAGCAAAACAAGCATTAGATAATTTCTATGCACGTCCGGACACAATGAGTTTAGGCGTTTGTAATGGATGTCAGCTTGTAATAGAATTAGGATTATTACATGCCACCCACGATATTAAACCAAAAATGTTGCATAATGAATCGCACAAATTTGAATCGAACTTCATAGGTGTGAAAATCAAACAAAGCAGTAGCATAATGCTTAAATCATTAGAAAACACAGAACTTGGTATTTGGATAGCTCATGGCGAAGGGAAGTTTAATTTACCTAAAAATGAATCTTCGTATCAGATTGCATTACAATATTCATACAATTCGTATCCTGCCAATCCAAATGGAAGCGAATATAATGCGGCAGGTATTTGCTCCGAAGATGGTCGTCATTTAGCTATGATGCCTCATTTAGAACGTGCATTATATCCTTGGAATTGGGCACACTACCCTGCGGAACGAAGTAGCGACACAATTTCCCCATGGATAGAAGCCTTTGTAAATGCACGCACATGGATTGAAACCCATAAAAAATAAACATATGATATACGTAAATACTGATTTTATATCCGGAAAACAGATAGGCGAAACCATAGGATTGGTTCGTGGAAGCACTGTTCGTGCGAGAAACATTGGCAACGATATTATGGCATCATTAAAAAACATAGTAGGCGGCGAAATTTCTGATTACACAAAACTATTAGCAGATGCCCGCGAAGAAGCAATTACGCGTATGCTACAAGATGCTAAAAATCTGAATGCTGATGCTGTAATAAATGTACGCTTTATGACATCTACGGTGGGACAAGGCATGGCAGAAATATTAGCCTATGGAACTGCAATAAAATTTGCATAATATGGAACAAGCAAACTATATTTTATATGCATATGGAGCCGGAATAATTATAGCAATTCCTATAATTATTTACCTTATAATAAAACGCTTACGAGATAAAAAAAACGAGACATTTGAAAAACGCGAGAATTAATTCTTGCATTTATTTTCAGATTCAGCTAGTGTTGCAAACTTGTTTTTTTAACCGAATAAGACGTTAAACACTCATATAAAAAAATTGAATAATGCATTTTTTGTATAGAAAAATTATTTTGGTATTATAGTAAACATACCATTTCCATTTTCATTTAATTGTAATTTATCATTATATGTAATTGTTCCATCACTTTCTAATTCAATAACGGAGAAATAATTTAATTTTAAATTTTTTGTTTCGTAAACTTTCAATTGCTGTGTTTCTCCTTTTTTATATTTACCACTTCCTATATCAGTATAACCATTTGTGCTATGCGGTCGCTTATGGTTGGTATTCCCAATTTTCTCGTTTTACCGTCTTTCTTTGGAATTTCA
>MWCJ01000034.1 GCA_002069975.1 Bacteroidetes bacterium ADurb.Bin217
ACTATCGACCTAATCTGTTATTTTTATTTTTTCTCGGTTACTAATGAATTTTAATAGTAAATGTTATATTTTTTTGTGCAAAAATACTTAAAAAATTATAATAATAGATTTTTAAATGTTTTTTAAATTGTTTTTTCTTTAATTATAGTTCTTCCTTATTCTTGTCTACAGATTTTCCCCATAAACATTTGTATTGATTGATTTTTTTTAATTTTCTTTTCTCATTTTTTGTCGAAAAATAATATATAAAAATCATTTTTGTGATAGAAAAAAAATGTGAAATTTTATAAAAAAGAAACTGTCTGATTTTTTATTATCAGACAGCCTCCTTTTACATAAATTCACAAAACTATTTATTGTATTATAATTGGTATACTTTGTTGTTTGTTGTCAGCTTTTACAACAAGTGTGTACATGCCTTTAGCAATACCTTGTACAGGGATTTCAAACGATGCCCCGGATTGCGGATTTGCAGTATACACAATAGCACCCGAATTTGAAATTATTTGGAACGATACGTTTGGTACTTCTACTTCAAAATCAACCGAAATAGAACTTGCCGCTACTGTTGGATATACTTTCATGCCCACATCTATAGTATTCTCTATAGATGTTTTAGCTTCGGCAATATTACTCAATGCTAAGGTAAACGGTCCACTTTCGATTTTTAACATAGACCAACGAGTTTCAACAGTATCAGGCAATTTCATTTCAATACGATATATAGTACCATATTGATACATCTCTTTGTCATTCCACATTGACGCAGCAGTTCCCGATACAGAATCTACTTGTACCAAATTAGAAAGACTTGTTCCTTTTTTGATTCGATATGTAGGAATATTTAATCCAACATATTTAGACCAAGTTACAGTAGCTTTTCCTGTAGTTTGAATTACATACGAAGCTACCACGGTGGTATGTGGAGCACTTTCAGCAGAATTGTTACACGTAGAGTCTCGAGTAATAAGTTTGTAAGTATACGATTTGGTCAATACATCAGCATCTTTGTCTTCGATAAACGATTCTGGTGCATTAAATGGTAACGTACCAATAGAAATATAGGTGCCCGCTTCGCCCGTTTCGCGCATTACTTCATAACTCGCAGTACGTTTACCAAGTGTACGCTCCCAAGCTATTACTACACCACTTGCATCTTTAGCAAATGTTGCAACACCTATTTCTTCTTTATGAGGACGAAGCACAGTAACAGCAACTTCATCAGATGCTTTACAATTGTTATTATCAGTTACTTCAAGTGAATAGGTTCCATCTGCATTTACAGAAATTGTTTGTGTTTGTGCATTGGTATTCCATTTATAGCTATATGGAGCAGCACCATTGGTTACTTCTGGTGTAAGAGTAATTGAAGAACCTTGACAAACGTCAGCATCATCGCCTAAATTTACAACAGGTAACGTATATACTTCGGTAATAACAAAATCATCGGAAGTTACACAACCATATGCATCGCGCACTTGCAAATTGGTAGTTCCGGCTTGCGATACAACTATAGAATTATCAGTATCCCAACCCTGGTTATTCCAATTGTATTCAACAAAATTTGGAACAGTAATCGTAAATCCTTCTCCGGCACAGATAGCTCTATCGTCAGGTAATGATACAGCGGTAGGAACTTGAACTGCAACTTCGTCTTCGTATTGGAAGAATCCTTTGAAAACAGTAAGTGAGTAAGTTGTATTTGCTGTAGGATTAACGGTAATTGAACGGGTGCTTTCACCTGTATTCCATAAATAAGTATAGCCGGATGTTGGAGGAACGGTAGCTTCTAATGTTAGAGAAGCACCTGAACATACTATTGGATTAATATTGTCAATACCAATCACTGTAATGTAATTGTCTTTTACTAACGAATCTTCGCCATATTGGTTCATAGCTTTGAGCGTAACTTTGTATGTACCACCTTTTGAATATGAAACTACAGGATTTGGAACAATACGTTGTTGCGGAGTTAAACTCAAACCTTCGAATTCCCAAATCCACGATTCGGCACCCGACATAGACGATGTAAATGTTACATCTGCACCCGGGCCAACTACAGTTTGCGATGCAGTAAACGATATTTTAGGTGCACTCATCCATGTGGACGTTCCGGTTACAGGTTGAGTAAATAATACCGAAGTTGAAGCTGTAAGTCCGTCTTGGTCGTGAGCTGTAAATGTAACTAGCGTAGAACCAACCCAGTTTTTATCTGCAGATCGAATAGTAGCAACACCATTAACAATAGTAATTAATACTTTTGAATTTGGAGTAAACGTCCACTCAATTGCCGAGGCTGGAGTATAATCGTCTTTTACATATTTTTTGAGATCCAACGAAGGATATTTAGCTGTAGACACATTGTATGTTTGTTCCGGAATTGGATTTAATACAGGAGCTTGATTCAATGCTTGTGAAACTTCAAGTACAATAAATTGTGATGAAGAAAGTCCTGCAGCATCTGTTACTTGAATTTCTACAGAATCCTTTCCTATCCAGTTTGCATCAATACGAGTTACTTCTAATACTCTATTTGTAATAAAAGTAATAAAATTTTCTGAAGGAGTAATAATTTCGTATGTCAATTGCGATGGACTTGTGTAGTCGTCCGATACAATATCTTGTAACGAAATAGGAGCAAACGATGTACCTGTGTTTATAGCTATAGTAAAATCTTCGGAAATTTCAGGAGCTTGGTTAGGTATACCCGAAATAGTAACCGGAATTTCTAAAGTAGTAGATTGGTTGTCAACATCGGTTATTACTACAGTTACCACTTGGGTTACAGGAATGGTAGTATTTACAGGCTCAATAACCAACACGCCATTTTGAATTGTAGCCGTAAAATTGTCGGAACCTATTACTTGAACAGTTAGGAATTCAAATCCAGTATTATCATCTTGAATTATTTGTTGCAATGGTACTTCAACTTGTGTTGTTCCCGATTCTATAACAACTTCAATATCCTGTACTACAGGAGGAGCAGATGCTTTTACAAGGACATATACAGAATCTTTAAAATTACCATTTACTGTAGTTGCATATACATATCCTCCACCAACATTTAATGCGGTAATAATACCATTTTCCATTAATTGCAAACCATTGTGAGTTGAAGTCCAGTTACAAGTTTGATCTGTTGCATTATACGGTTGAATGAAAGGATAAATAATATCGGTATTACCAAGAGCAAGAACTATAGTATCGCGAATTATTTCAATACCTGTAACAGCAATAGTTTGTTCTTGAATATACACGACTGTAGATGCTGCTTTACCCGATTTAGTTTCAACAACAGAAACGGTAACAGCACCTTTTTTAAGAGCGGTAACATTTCCAAATCCATCTACCGATGCTATTGAATCATCTTCAGAAGTCCATACATATCCTTCGATTAAAGCTTCAATAGGATTTTTGATAGGTGTTAATTGCATTGAATTACCTTGCACTAACGATATTGATTGTGGTAATTGTAGTGAAAGTAATGGAATAGATACTACAACTTGAACACTGTCTAATTTACCTGAACCGTCTTTTGAACGAGCATATACATATGTTTGTCCGGCACTTTGTGCAGTAATTAAACCCGATTGCGATACCGATGCCACAGCAGAATTGTTTGATGTAAATTCTAATTCAGTATATGTAGCATTATCAGGTAAAATTTCAACATATAGTTGTTTTTGTTCCCCTTTATTACAAGCTATTACATCGCGTTTAATATTCAAATATGCAATGAGAATTTTATCGATTCTACTTTCTTGGAATGTTTTCATTGCTTGTTCCAAATCAAGTATCATTTGGTTTACTTCTTCTTGAGTAGCGGTAGGGCTTGTATTCAAGAAATTAGCATCGGCAAGAACAAGATTATACGCATCTAATGCTGATTGTGGATACTGACCAGAATTAGATCCAATCAAATTTTGAGTAATCAATGCAGATACTGTATTTTCGTGTTGTTGAATACGAGATGCCAACACCGACTTGTCAACTAACAACGCAGTAGTTGAAACAGTTACATTCACCGTTGCTTTAATTGTAGGATTTGCTGCTAACGCAATAGTAATTACAGAAGTACCGGATGCAAATGCATATAAAGAATTATTAACAATAGTAACAATACCCGGATTTGATGAAGTCCATGTAACAGATTTATCGGTAGCATTTATTGGTAATACTGTAGCTTGCAGACCCGTGAAAATTTCACCTACTTTAAGCGTAAGAGCAGTTTTATTCACAACCACACCGGTAGCATCTACACCTTGAATTACTATTGTACATGTGTTAGAAACTACTTTACCGGCATCAATAGCAGTAGCAGTTACAGTAATGTCGCCAATTCCTTTAGCTTCTATAGTTCCGTATTGGTCTATACTTGCAAGCGAAGTATTGCTTACCATCCATGTTACCCCTTTGTTAGAAGCATTGGTAGGCGAAATAATAGCCGGAATTGTAGCAACTTGACCCACAGTTAATGTAAGAGCCGATGGTATTACAATTTGACTTACTAAAATTGGTTTAGGAACTACGGTTACAGTTGCCGATTTAGAAATATTGGAACCATCGGTAGTTGTAAATACTACGGTTTGCGTTCCTAATTCTCTAGCAATATAACAGAAATTCGAGTGTTTTTGAATAATTGTTCCTGTAGTAGAAGAACTAACATTACTTATTAAATTCTGTAAAGGAGCAACTTGTACATTAAAACATACGGTGTCGCCTAAGAATATTGTTGGTTGCGAAGGTGAAACATAAAAATTAGTTACAATAGATGATATTTCGCGAATTGTAACATATGAATAATTTTGATTTTCACTGTTTTCTATTCGTGAAATAGCAATTTTTATTTTTTGACCGGCAACAGCTTCTTTTTGAGCTTTTGATGCATACATAGGATCTTTGCAATATGTGTAGGTTGCAGTGTTGTCTATGTTTATACAATCGGTACTTAAATACGTTGCCAAATTAGTTCCATACGATTCGCATGCATCTACTTCGAATGTTCCGGTACTTTGCATAGTATATTCCATAACATATGTGTCTTGGAATTCAGCAAATTGAATAGAGTTGTATCCTTTAACTGCAGTAGCCACTTTAGTGCAGCTTGCCCCCACCGGTTCCGGTTCACGAACAAAATTTATTGTCCATGTTTTTGAACTAACGCCATCTTCGGCAGATATAAATACTTGTTGTGAGTTATTAGCAGTATCAGAAACGAATTTTGTAAACGAAGGCATTGATGTAAATGCACCTACAGATATTTGCATATTTATATCAATATTTTTTTCCCAAGAGAAATATTTAACGGTTGCGGTTACTACATTTGTTGTTGCGTTTATATCTACTTGTTTCAATGCCGAAGAATATACACCAATAATGTCAGCTTTATTATTTGCTACGAGCGATTTATTGAATATCACAGTCCACATAGTAGTTACAGAACCATCGGCACTTGTTACACGCAATATAGCTTGATTGTTATCGTATTGAATTACTTGTCCCGGACATATATTATAACCAAGTGGCATCAATGATACTAATGCACCCGGACTTGCTTGAAAATCTATAGATGTTTCGTATCCATTTGATGATTGAGCTAAGGTACATGTTATAGTTTTGGTAGCAGCATTAATTACAGCATTTGAAACTTGTTGGTGCGAAGCGAAACTCAATATTTCTGCACTGTTTTTAGAATATTCTTGTAACGTCCATTGCACTGTTTCTGTATTAGCTTTACTTCTAAATTGAATATAAATAGTAGTATCTCTATCGAAATTTAATACAAGTCCGGGTAAATTATTTCCACAAGGGAAATACATGTTTGGAATATAATTGTCGCCATGTTCAAACGGTGATGGACATTCATAATAAATTTCGGGATAGATTTGTTTTAATTGAAACTCTTCATTATTGAAATTTAGATGTAAGTAAGTGTTAGCTTTTGCTTGATAAGAATACCAATAATTGCTATATTGTGTAGTTGTAGTTTGTGCTCCAAGTGAAATAGGTTTCGCATCTGCACATACTATATTAGCAGGTTGTGAATCGTTAGAAAGATACGTACGTTTTAACGTATAAGGAGCCTGCGGAATTAATTCTTCAAAAATAATTAGAAGCTTATATGTTTTATTTGCTTCAGGCCAGAAGATTATAGCCGTATCGTTCATAACATATGGTACTGTATTTTCCATATTTTCGGTTAATGGAGTACACATGTCAAATAAGAATACCGTAGCTTCTTGATTCAAATCAGAGCTTAATGCTACCGTACCCGATTGTGGGAATGTAAATTCAAACCATGTAATATTGCCGGTAGGTTCTACAGTAGTTTGATTATCGGTAATTACAATTGGATTTTGACACGTAAAACCTGCAGGTAAGGTTGCTCCTTTTATGAATTCTAAATCCCAATTTTGCACGCGAGTATACCATTCTAGTATGTATGTTTTTCCGGTTTCAACTTCAAAGGCAATATTAGCTCCGTTCGAAGTGCCGCAATTAGCTATACCGTATTGTATAATTTCAGTAGTTTCTTTATCGCATGTAGTTCTCACTTGTGTTGCCGAAAATGAATTTTCAGTTATATCGGTGTATTGACAGTTTGATAGTGTTACAATACCATTGTCTGTTGCGGTATACGTATAGAATGCATTACCTAACCCCGATGGAATAGAGTTAAGTCCCACTTTTGCCAATAAAGGTTTTGTGCAAACTTCACCCGTATAAAAATCTCTGAAAATAAATTGCCATTGTGCTACTTGAGTTACTTGACCCATAACTCGAATAAGAATTGTTTGTCCGGCTTTTACTTCTAAATATTTATTTTCGCCATTACTTCCATTGCTACAATCTTTACTTCTATAATCGAGAAAATTATCAGGATTATTAAAATTACAATATTCTAAAAATTCGGTATATAAATATCCCATATCTTGATTGATGCACGTATTTGCTTCAACCATACCATCGGTGGGAGCAGTAAATGAATACCATCTTTCGAAATTCGAATATTGCATACCCGGATTTGGATTTTGAATAGATTGAATAGATGAACCTTGGAGTACTATTGGTAAATTGCAGATATCACCGGGTTGTGGTAATTGTTTTATAAGTTCAAATGATATTGAATTATATCCTTGCATATACCCATATATTGAAACCGAAAAATAATATGTTTTGCCCGGACTTACTTGTATCGTTACTCGGTCTTTATTTTCAACTGTTTCTCTGTTATAGTTTATTGGCATATTTGTACATCCTTCAAAAATGTCATATATGAAAATATTAGAAGGGTAATTAGACAGAACAGTATTTATTATTAATTTACCTTCGAAATCGGCAGTATATGAATACCATTGCGAATTTCCATCGATTACCGACATATTATTTTGTCCAATACTAGCAGGTTTTGCTTGTTGGCAATAGGGGTCTTGACTTTGTGATTTTTGTACTAAAATATAGTCGGGTTTTACAATTGATTTTGTAACAGTTTGCGGACCTTCCATACCTGTAATTTCCAATTTTACCGAATAAAAGCCGGGTTGCATGTATGTAAACATTGGATTTTCCAAATTAGAATCAGTAATACCGTCGTTATTAAAATCCCATTTGTACGAAACTGCATTTACCGATGTGTTATAAAAATATATTTGAGCAGAATCAACACCAAAATTAGTATTTGAATAAAACTCAGGATATACTAAATACTCTCCCAAATATTTTATTTCCCAATCGAAATTTCCTTTCGAATTAAAGTCTTTCCAAGAAATGTAAATTGGGTCGCCCATTGCAGCGTGGAAGAATACTTTTGATTGTAATCCGCAATCGTTAGAACTTGAAAGCCATGGATATGATGTGCACGACTGATATATTTCTAAATCGGTATCTAATGTAGTTCTACCGCACGAAGATATTTCGTAGTATCCATTATTTGGACAGGTAAATAAGAACCAATCGTCTGTTACTGTTGTATTTGCTGAATTCACTCCAAGGATAGAAGCTTTTGGCATTGAGCAAATATTTCCGGGAGCAATCGGACGTTCAGAAACTTCAAATGTCATACCTTGTTGACCATAATAGTTACCTTCAGATGCAATACTAAAATAAATAGTTTGTCCTTGCATTACCGGTAGTTCTACATATCCCAAATTATTACAGAACGAACGTTTTATTTGGTCGGCAAAGTTTCCATTGCAATCTTTGTAAATATCAAACACTTCAGCCCAATTATTATAGCCTGAATTACATAAATCAATTTTTACAAGAATATTGGTTGTAGCTGTATACGAATACCATTTAACATATCGTCCAAAGTCATTGATGGTAGTGGTAGAAAAATCTATATAATTTTGACCTTTCATAGCAGGAATAGACATATCACAATATGGATCTATTTGTTGTGGCTCCCACACCTCAATAAAATCATATTTTGTTATAGAATCTGATTGTGCTAATGCATTTCGTATAATTAATTTCACCGTGTATGTACCGGGATTTTCATATACAAATGTAGGGTTTTGATCGTATGAATCAATAATTCCGTCATTGTTGAAATCCCATTCCCATACACTAGGAGAACCATCACTATAATCGCTGAAATTAACAGTAAACGGAGCATAATTTGAATAATTATTCGCCCAGAATTCCGCTTTCAAAGTTGTAGATGGTTCAAAAACTGAAATGTACACAAACGTATTTTCTGTTACTGATTTATCGTCGGTAACAGTTAGCACTGCTGTGTACGTTCCTGGTTGAGTATAGGTGTGTGTAACATTTTGACCAATTTCAGAATTTCCATCACCAAAATCCCATTGCCAATTCATAATATTTCCGGTGGCATATCCATTAAAATTAACAGTAATAGGTGAATAACCGGAATTTTTGTCAACAGTAATTTGTGGGTTTAAAGTTCCACTTGGAGCGTTTACATTAATAATTGTAGTAGCTTGCGACTGAATTCCCATATCATCAATTGCTAATAATACAACTGTATACACACCAGGCATAGAATACATATGATTTGGAGCAGGCATAGTTGATGATTGTCCATCGCCAAAATCCCACACCCACTGCATTATATTTGCATTTGCTTGAGCGGTAAATTGTACATTGAGAGGAGCCTGTCCAGCAGTCACATCTGACGATATGGTAAGATTAAATGGCTGTTGTGTGCTGCACGGTCCACATGCTCCGTAACATGTAGGCGGTAAAATTGTATTGGTGTTTGGAATTACCAAAAATCTATTGCCAAATTGTGGCGAAGCACATGGTAAACCTTCAATAACTTCATAATTAGCCCAGTCAGTTGGGAGTCCATTTATAAATTTGTATTCAATAGTTTGTCCTACCGGCAAGAGTATATTTGCTTGATATACTGTATCAATTTGTGTTAATTGAATAGCTTTTTGCATATCCCAATCTGCAAATGAACCATTTATCCATACACCATCGGGGCTTATTTGTTGTGCACCAAAATATACATTAAACGTAACAAGAACAGAATCTTGGTTTTGAGTAGGTTGGTAATCTAATATTTCAACATTATCAATTTGTATCGATCCAATTTCACCGTCCATTGATTGTACTCGCCATTGAAACGATTGTATTTGTGTTAAATCAAGTGGACTTGGCGTAGTAACCCAATTTGGCTGAGCTAAATCCATCCAAGAATACGTATACTGCGTCCAAGCGGCAGTTGCAGGTATTGCGATTTGATAGTTTGTGCCATCTTGTTTTGTTGGTTCTATTACATCTAAAAATGCAGCACTCCCTTTATACATAAATGAAATACCGGTAGATTGTGATAAATCAATAGGCGTATTGTAGCCTGATAATTGTGTTCCAATCAAAACATAGGGATCATAGATTAATGTTCCAATATTTAATTCATAATCTGCCGATATACCAGGACCTTCGGATCCTTCTGCAATTGCCATAGTAATTGTGGAAGCCCCACCAGAAGTATTATCTGAAAATGAATACCATGCTCCGCCTAAATTATTTGTTTGATCACCGTCGTTAAAATTATCCAATAGGTATGCTGTGCCTCCGTTTATTTGACCAGGGGTAAAGTTTATGTTAAGCATATATTGTCCTTCGCCGGATTTAGTTTCAACAACAATATAATACATTCCGATTCCTACATCCGGGTTTGAAATAGTTTCAGCAAATTCAATAGTTCCTAAATCTGCTGTTTCTAGTAAATACTGCGTAAGTCCACCATCATCAGATTTATATACTTTAAGTACTGCATCTAATGACCCCATTGGCATTACTTGAATGTCTACTGCTCCGGTTTCTGCTAGATTTACTAGAAACCAATCGATAGTATCTAACTCTGCAGATAATAAAGACCCGTTTATCGGCGTATTTGTGGGCGCCGGAATTGCCGAATATGCATCGTCATTCGGCTCTACATCTTGTGCGAAACTTGGTGTTAACACCATAAAAAAAGCACAAAGCATTACTAGTGTTGAGTAGATGTTTTTCATAAGTATTTGAATTTTATTGTTTTAACTTAACCCGTTTGTTGTAAAAATAAGAATTGAAAATTAGTGTAAAAAATATAAAAATGCAAGTTATTTTTTTGTTAATTTACATGATTTCCGTCATCGCCTTTGTTTATAAAGCATTATAAATTTATTCATAATATTTTGTTAAAATACCTAAAAGAAATAAACAATTTTATATTTTTACACGGATAAAAAAATAGTTGTTTATGTCGAAAATTTATGTGTATTTGCTCCTAGGGTTGAGTATAATTTTTTCATTTTCATGTGATTATATTAAAAATAAAGAAAATGCTTTTTCTATAACTTTTTCACATTCTCAAATTTCTCATGGCACTTATATTACTGCTTTAATTCAACATTCACAAAATTCTTTCGATTCTGTGAAGTTTTCTATCGATACAGTTTCGTTACTTTTTCCGTATTCTTCGTCAAATTCGTATCAAATTCCTACATCTGCTCTTACATTGGGCAAAAAAAATATTACAACAAATATTTATGAATCGGGACAAACCTATTCATTTTCGAATGCTATAACTGTAGTGTCGGATATTACACCCGTGTATCCTAAATATACAGTGCTTAATACTTATAATCATGCTATTGATGCATATACGCAGGGTTTGGAATTTTCGGGTGATTCGTTATATGAAAGTACCGGAATTAAAGGTGAGTCGAGTTTGCGGTTGGTGCAGTATAAAAAAGGTTCTATCCTAAAAAAAATAGATGTTCTACCCGAGTATTTTGGCGAAGGTTTGACTATTTTACATGATATTGTATATCAAATTACTTGGCAGGCTCAAACTGGGTTTATGTATGATAAAGCTTCGTTCCGTCAAATAGGGACTTTTAGCTATGGAACCGAGGGCTGGGGATTGTGTAATGATGGTACGTTTTTAATAATGAGCGATGGGTCGGAATTTTTATATTTTTATAATCCCGAAACTTTTAGTTTGGTTAAACAAATTGCTGTGTACGATAATGCCGGTCCTGTTTCGCAATTAAACGAATTAGAATATGTACAAGGTTATATTTATGCAAATGTATATACTACTAATTTTATTGTAAAAATTGATGCTGCTACCGGAAAAGTTGTACAGCGTATCAATTTTTCTAACATTTTAGATAAGGCATATATGCACGATAATATTGATGTGTTAAATGGTATAGCTTGGCATAAAACAAATAATACTTTTTTTATAACAGGTAAACGTTGGCCTATACTCTTCGAGATTCAAATTCAAGATAGTGTTGCCGAGTCAAAACCTCTGATGTAATTTTAAGACTATGAATACAAAAAAACGAGTACTTTTTATTGATAGAGATGGTAGTATCATTGTTGAGCCAAAGCATGATTTTCAGGTTGATTCGTTCGAAAAGTTAGAATTTTTGCCTCGAGCTATATCTTCGTTGCAAAAAATTGCTGAACAATCTAATTATATATTAGCAATGGTAACAAATCAAGATGGATTGGGGACCGATTCGTTTCCCGAAGATACATTTTGGCCGGTACACAATAAAATGCTCACTATATTACAAGGAGAAGGGGTTACTTTTTCAGATATTGTTATAGATCGAAGTTTTCCGCACGAAAACAAACCAACACGTAAACCCGGAACAGCATTACTTCAGCATTATCTTACCGATACATACGATTTAGAACATTCGTTTGTAATTGGCGATAGAACTACCGATATAGAATTAGCAAAAAATTTAGGAGCTCAGGCTATTTTTATTAATCACGATAATGCCGAAATACCTCAAGAATTGCAGCAATATTGTGCATTAACTACTCAATCGTGGACAGAAATTACCGAATTTTTAGTATTTCCTCCTCGCTTTGCCGAAGTTGTTCGTAAAACTAACGAAACCGATATAGCTATTTCTGTATTACTTGACGGTACAGGAAAATCAACAATTTCAACCGGATTAGGATTTTTTGATCATATGCTCGAACAACTTGCTCGACATTCTAATTGCGATATATCAATTCAAGTGAAAGGCGATTTGCATATAGACGAACATCATACCATAGAAGATACCGCAATAGCTTTAGGTGAAGCATTTTTGAAAGCTCTTGGAAATAAACAACAAATAGAACGTTATGGGTTTTTATTGCCTATGGATGAATCGCTTGCTCAAGTAGCGATTGATTTTTCGGGTAGACCATGGTTGGTTTGGGATGTAACGTTTACTCGCGAAAAAGTTGGCGATTTACCAACAGAAATGATGTATCATTTTTTTAAATCGTTTTCAGATGCTGCTCGTTGTAATCTTAATATACAAGTAACAGGTGATAACGAACATCATAAAATTGAAGCTATATTTAAAGCATTGGCTAAAGCTATAAAAATGGCAGTCTCGCGAAATGCTCATAATGTAGGATTGCCAAGTACTAAGGGCTTGTTGTAAATAGAGTACTATAGTTTTATATAATACTCTTGATTATTCAACAGAGCCATAGTATTTCATAAACTGATTTCGTTCAAAGAGAATATGAGTTTCTTTAGAGGCTGAAAGTTTTCCGTAAAAGTCGTTAATAGATTTGTATTGATGAGTTTTCATCCATGCAATCATACTTTTTTTGATGTTCGAAATAATTTCGGGGCCTTGTTGGTACACACAGCTTACAATTTGAGTAGCATTGGCACCGGCAAGTATCATTTTTATTATAGTATCGGCATTGTGAATCCCAGTTGAAGCACACACATCTGTTTCAATTTTTGCACTGCATATTGCAACCCATCGCAGTGGTAATGTATATTCCTGTGCAGAGCTAAAAATATTTGAAACGCCTATTTCTTGTGTTTGAATATTAATATCCGGATTGTAAAATCTATTGAATAAAACAAACCCCTGTACATGACCGGTCCAACTTAATTTTTGTAAAAAGTGTGTGAGCGATGAAGAGTAGTAGCTCATTTTTAGAGCAATGGGCAGCGATACATGTTCGCGTAATTGTTCGAGCAAGTGAAAATATTGTTCTTCTATTTCGGTGCTTTGCAGTTTTTCGTCGAAAGGAAGTATAGAGGCATTCACTTCTAAAGCATCGGCTCCGGCAGATTCTATTTTTTTAGCATACGATATCCATTCATCTACATCGGTACAGTGAATACTTGCAATAATGGGTATATCGGTAATTTTTTTACACTCTTTGATAAGGGTTAAATAATCCGAAATATTTTTATGTGCAATGTGCGAACTAATGTAAGTTTCGGCTTCGGCACTTAATTCGGTATTTTGTAAAATATTTTTATTAATATCGGCATTAATTTGTTCTTCAAATAATGATTTGAGTACTATAGCTCCCGGTTCGTGAACGACAATTCGTTTTATGGATTCTAAGTTTCCGGTAAGACCGCAACTGCCCACTATAATTGGGTTTTTAAGTTTTAATCCTAAGTATGAAGTTTCTAAATTTGTCATATACCCTATATTTTCTGGTGAATACTGTAGCCTTTGTTGTAAGATCGAAATACATATGTTCAAATATACAGTTTTATTTGATACCTTAGTATAGTTTAGGTAAATTTTGTGTGAGCTTAAGGGGTTGTGAAGTCTAAAGAGTCTGAAAAGTCTGAAAGTTTTTATACTTATAAATTTGGCTTACAATTGGGTAAATTATGTATTTTTGCTTAAAAAATAAAACATAATACCTCAAAATATGAAATTACAAGCACTGGATTTTTTAGTAATTATACTGTACATAGCAGCTACAGTATTTATAGGAATATACTTTAAACGGCGAGCCGAAAAGAATAAATCCGAGTATTTATTGGGTGGTAACAAAATGCGATGGTATATGCTTGGTATTTCCGATGCTTCGGGCATGTTCGATATTTCGGGTACTATGTGGTTGGTAACGCTTATGTTTGTATATGGGCTCAAAAGTATTTGGATTCCCTGGTTGTGGCCTACATTTAATCAAATATTTTTAATGATGTTTATTTCGGGGTGGCTACGTAAATCTAATGTTACTACAGGTGCCGAGTGGATAGCTACGCGATTTGGAACAGGCAAAAGCAGTAAACTTTCACATGGAGTAGTGGTGGTGTTTGCTCTTATTATTGGTCTGTCTATGTTGTCATATGGTTTTGTGGGATTAGGTAAATTTCTAATGTTGTTTGCTCCATGGGATTATGTAAGTTCAGCATTGTCAATACCATATACAGCAATTCCTTTAGAATATGTTCCTCATGTGTATGGAATTGTATTCACCTTGTTCGCAACGTTTTATGCAATTTTAGGTGGTATGGTTAGTATTGTGTGGGCCGATATTTTACAATATTCTATTATGACAGTTGCATCTATAACTATTGGCGTAATAGCTATGCAAATGGTAAGTCCCGAAACATTGCATGCGTTAATTCCCGACGGATGGGCTTCTCCTTTTTTCGGTTCTCATTTAGATATAGATTGGTCGCATAAGATTGCCGAAGTAAACCAAAAAATTCAAGAGGACGGTTTTTCGTTATTTAGTTTGTTTTTTGGATTTATGTTTATGAAGGGAATATTAAGCAGTTTAGCAGGTCCTGCCCCCACATACGATATGCAGAAAATTCTTGCCAACCGTACTCCGCAAGATGCTCTTAAAATGAGTGGTTCGGTGTCGGTAATTCTTAATCCGGTTCGATATTTTATGATTGCCGCTTTTGCAGTGTTGGCTATAGCGTATTATAAAGATTTAAATTTAATGGTAGGAGGTGTTATAGATTTTGAGCAAATTTTACCGTCGGCTATGATTCAATTTTTACCCGTGGGCTTACTTGGTCTTTTGCTTGCAGGTTTGCTTGCTGCATTTATGTCAACATTTGCAGGAACTCTTAATGCTGCACAGGCATATGTTTCTAACGATATTTACTTAAAATATATAAATCCTAATGCTTCGCAAAAGCAAATTAAAAAAACAAATTACACAGTAGGGATTTCGGTTGTATTGTTTAGTACATTAATTGGATTTACTCTAAAAAGTATTAATGAAATTTTGCTAATAGTTACGAGTGCATTTTATGCAAGTTATATAGCTTCAAATGTTCTTAAATGGTACTGGTGGCGTTTTAATGGCAGCGGATATTTTTGGGGAATGATTACCGGAATACTATCGGGGTTGATTATAGGCGTTGTACAAATAAAATATCCACATGTAATATCTGAAATGATTCCAGATATACCCGAAGGATTAATAGCTTTATATTTGTTCCCGGTAACATTAATAATTTCACTTGTGGGTTGTTTGGTTGGAACATTACTTACTCCACCTACCGATAAACAAACTATCGAAACTTTTTATGCCACCGTAAAACCGTGGGGTTTTTGGAATCCTGTGTTTAAAGCTATTCGAGCCGAAAAGCCGGAATTTACTAAGAATACACGATTTTTTAAAGATATGCGAAATGTTGCAATTGGAATTATTACACAAACATGTTTGGTTGCAATGCCTATATTTATAATAATTCGCGATTGGCAGAGTTTATATATTACTCTTGCTATTATTGCAGCAGGTGTTATTACGTTAAAATTTACATGGTGGGATAAATTACATGAAATATAATGATATGAAGAATAAAAGATACATTTCTCAATTTGTATTTGCTTTGCTAAGCACGTGTATGTTGTTTATAACTTCGTGCAGCGAAGGTGGATTAATGGGAGGAAGTAATTTGGGCGGTAAATCCGGTGAATTGCTTATAGTTATAAACGACGAGTATAAGAATTCTCAAACAAGCGAAACGGTAACCGAAATTATGAATCAGTACGAAATAGGCTTAACTCAATCTGAAGCTCCGTTTAGTATACTTATGATAAGTCGTAATCATTTTTCGAGTGTGTTTCGTTCGCACCGGAATATATTGTTTATAGATATTAATAAAAAATTTATTTCACCTTTGGTTCAATTTAAAAAAAATGTGTGGACAAAGCAACAAAATTATATTGGTGTTGGGGTAGAATCTCCCGAAAAATTATTGGAAATATTAAAACTTCGACACGATAATATTATTGATTTTTTTGTGCAAGCCGAAATTGAACGATTTAAACTAGCCTATCAAAGTATGCCTGGTAATAAAGTCAAAACATTGGTGCAGCAGCATTTGAATATTCGTTTAGATATACCCGAAGGCTATGAAATAAACAAACAAGCACCGGGATTTATGTGGATATCGTTCGAATCGAATGAACACAGTCAAGGATTATTAATATACGAACGAGCATATCGTGATACTATGCAATTGGAAAAATGGAAGTTGCTGCAATACCGCGATTCTATTACCAAAGCGTATATTCCGGGACCAAGTAAAGGAAGTTATATGACTACCGAATATATAGTTCCAATTCAATACAAAGTAGGAAGATATGTAAATAATGATTATACTGTAGAATTACGTGGGAAATGGCGAGTAGAACACGATTTTATGGGTGGTCCGTTTGTGAGCTATTCATTTGTTGATAATTCAAAAAAACGACTTGTAACTATAGAAGGGTATGTATATTATCCAAACAAAAGTAAACGTAACTTTGTAAGGCAATTACAGGCAATTTGTCAATCGGTGCGATTTGTCGAAGGTGCAAAATAAGTATTATATCGTATGAAATTCTTCGATTATTTTTCGCTCATAAAGTTTAGCCATACCATATTTGCATTGCCTTTTGCATTACTTGGATATTTTTTAGCCCTCCATACGCAAGGTTTTTCGTTCGATGCTATGTTATTACTTTTTGTTATATTATGTATGGTGTTTGCTCGTTCGGCAGCTATGGCGTTCAACAGATACAGTGATTATCATATTGACAAAAAAAATGAACGTACAAAGAATCGCGAAATTCCAAGTGGAAAAATATCGCCTCGGTCGGCTTTGATTTTTACTATATTACATTCAGCGTTCTTTGTTATTACTACTTGGTTTATTAATCCTTTATGTTTTTACTTATCGCCAGTAGCTTTGTTGGTAATATTGGGGTATTCGTATACCAAACGATTTACCTATTTGTGTCATTTTGTACTTGGTATTGGGTTGTCGTTGTCGCCTATTGGAGCATATATAGCTGTTACGGGATATTTTTCGCTGTTGCCAATTTTATTTTCGCTTATAGTTTTTACCTGGACAGCAGGGTTCGACATATTGTATGCATTGCAAGACGAAGAATTTGATCGCAATGAATCATTGTTAAGTATTCCCGCTGTATTTGGCAGGCGTGGAGCAATGCGTATTTCTGTAGTAACGCATAGTATTACTGCAATTTTAGTAATTATAGCAGGATATTTTGCGGAATTTAATTTTTTATATTGGATAGGAGCAGTTTTGTTTATTGGGTTATTAGTAGCTCAACACCGACTAATAAAACCACACGATATTTCTAAAATTAACATAGCATTTGGTACCACCAATGGAATTGCAAGTGTAGTATTTGCAGCATGTGCTATAGGGAGTTTTTATGTGAGATAAATCTTCTCATAATCTTAACAAATCTTTTGAGAAAATATATACTGCAATAGAATTAAATATGTATTTTTATAAATTAAAAATATAATAATACTAACCGCTGAAATTCAGCATATAAAAAATACAATATGTTAGATTACATTATTTGGAATGCACAACCCGAAATTATCGAAGGTTTTAGAGTTCGTTGGTATGGATTATTGTTCGCGGTAGGCTTTTTTGTGTCATACACGTTTTTAGGAAAAATATTTAAAAAAGAAGGTTTACAGCAAAAAGAGTTAGACAATTTTACATTCATGACTTTTATATTATTGATTGTAGGCTTGCGTTTGGGGCATTGTTTGTTTTACGAACCTGCCGAATATTTGGCAAATCCTATTCGAATATTGTTTGTGTGGGAAGGTGGTTTGGCAAGTCATGGCGGTGCTATAGGCTTACTGTTGTCGTTTTACTTATTTACACGCAAAACAGGTAAATCCTTTGTGTGGATAGCTTCGAGAGCTGCTGTGGTAATACCATTTACTGCCGCATGTGTGCGAATGGGTAATTTAATGAATTCAGAAATTTATGGAATTGCTACTCAATTACCATGGGGATTTGTATATGTTCGCGATGCTGTGTTGTCTGTTAGCCCCGAAGTGCTTACCGATATACTTATACAATCGAAATTGGTAGCAAGTTCAATGCACGATCAGTTGCAGCAGTTTATGACATTAAATGCCGAATTGTTTAGTAAAGGAATTTCATATAATCAATTGCAAGAATCTCTGCTCAAAGCTGGTTTTGTGTCACAAGAGAATATATCGCAATTGCCCCACTTGTTAGTTAAAAAATCAGTATTACATCCGAGTCATCCTACGCAAATTTATGAAGCATTCGTATATATTTCTTTATTTGTCGGTCTTATTTGGTATTATTTTTCTCGTGTAAGTAAACAAAAAGCAGTTTCATCGTATTTGATTCTTGCTGTAGCGTTTATTGGAATTTTTGGGTCGCGGTTTTTCATAGAATTTATTAAAAATAATCAGGTAGAGTTTGAACAAACTATGCAATTGAATATGGGGCAATGGTTGAGTATTCCGTTTATTTTGGCTGGTTGTTTTTTCTTGTTCGTATTTTTTAAACAAAGAAAACAAAATAGCATAGTGTGAGTGTAGCTCAAATTATATGGAATGTATCGCCGGAATTCCTGGTATTTAGCGATTCGTATGCAATTCGTTGGTATGGTATATTATTCTCATTGGGCTATATTTTGGCGTATGCTATCTTGATACAATCGTTTAAAAAGGAACGAATTCCGCATATAATGTTAGAAAAAATGACTTTGGCTGCTATTATAGGTGGAGTCGTTGGTGCTCGTTTGGGGCATTGTTTTTTTTATGAACCTATACGATATTTACATAATCCTATTGAAATTTTATTTGTGTGGCAAGGCGGTTTAGCAAGTCATGGTGGGGCAGTGGGGGTGCTCATTGCGTTTTGGATTGTTATTCGTAAATCAGAGTATTCCTATTCATTTTTGCTTAGTCGTGCTATGTTAGTCGTTCCTCTCACAGGTGCATGTATTCGATTGGGGAATTTGATGAATTCCGAAATTTATGGAACAGAAACAACCTTACCATGGGGATTTATATTTGAACGTAGTGCAGAAGTGGGGGCTCATATTGAACAAGCTGTGCCTCGACATCCTACCCAGTTGTATGAGGCTGGTGCATATTTTTTGGTGTTTGTTGTATTGCAGTTGTTGTATTGGAAATCAATTCGTTTCAACAATCCAATAAAGACAAATTTAATAATTGGAATATTTTTGCTTGGAATTTTTGCAACTCGATTTTTTATAGAGTTTTTTAAAGCAAACCAAGTTCCATTTGAATCGGCATGGATACTGAATTTGGGACAAATTCTCAGTATTCCCTTTATACTGTATGGTATGTATGTTCTTTTTGTGTACAAATTTCAAAAAAAGTAATGTCACTATAGAAGTATACATGCAGTTCCATTTTTTTATTCTATTTTTGCACTCAAATAATGACAAACTATCACATGTTTTGACAAAAAGAGTGTCAGTTTGACAAAAGAATGAGTTGGCAAATTTTTTGAAAACTGCCCGAAAAATTATAAAGCAATGGTAAAGAAAAAAAAACATACAGACGAAGAATTAGAACAACAATCCGATGAATCTACTGTTGAGAATCAACAAGAAACATCAGTTAAAGAACAGGAAATTCAAGAACAAATCGAAGAATCATCAGAAGGCAGCCAAACTAATTCGATTGAAAAAGAACTTGCTGATTTGCAAGATAAACATATTCGACTACATGCGGAGTTCGATAATTTTCGACGTCGTACACTCAAAGAAAAAGCGGATTTAATAAAATCAGGTGGAGAAAAAACAATACTTGAATTATTGCCGGTAATCGATGATTTAGAATTGGCACACAAATCTATACAATCGGCTCAAGATTTACAATCGGTAATAGAAGGTGTGTCGATAATAATAAATAAATTCCAACAATTTTTAAAACAACAAGGTGTGAGCGAAATTATAGCTCAAGACCAAATGTTTGATACTGATATTCATGAAGCTATAACAAAGTTTCCTGCACCAACAGAAGAAATGAAGGGAAAAGTTATAGATGTGGTTAAAAAAGGATATCAATTGCACGATAAGGTAATTAGGTTTGCACAAGTGGTAGTAGGAGTATAAATTCATGGCAACAAAAAGAGATTATTACGAGGTTTTAGGTGTTTCGAAATCGGCAACCAAAGACGAATTAAAAAAGGCGTATAGAAAATTAGCAATTCAATATCATCCCGATAAAAATCCGGGAGATAAAGAAGCCGAAGAAAAATTCAAAGAAGCTGCCGAGGCTTACGAAGTATTGAGCGATGATGATAAACGTCGTAAATATGATCAATTTGGACATGCCGGACTTGGTGGTGCAGGCGGTGGTGGTTTTAGTGGTTTTGGCGATATTAATGATATTTTCGAACACTTTGGCGATATATTCGGTGGTGCTTTTGGTGGCGGTTTTGGCGGTGGCTTTGGGTCTCGTGGACGTAGTGGTCGTCAATCGGTTCGTAAGGGATCTAATTTGCGAGTAAAAGTACAATTGAACCTTCAAGAAATAGTTCAAGGTGTAGAGAAAAAAATTAAATTAAAGAAAAAAATTACGTGTACCACTTGTAATGGTAGCGGTGCTGCAAGTCCCTCGGCAGTGCAAACTTGTTCTACTTGTAATGGCTCGGGGTATGTGGTGCAGGTGGTTAATAGTATTTTGGGAAGAATGCAGCAACAATCTCCTTGTCCTACTTGTGGTGGTGAGGGAAAAACTATTACCCAAAAATGTACTTCGTGTTATGGCGAAGGTATTGTTGACGGCGAAGAAACAGTAAGCATAAAAATTCCCGCCGGAGTTGGGGAGGGTATGCAAATGAATGTTGCAGGTAAAGGTAATGCTCCTCGACGTGGTGGTGTTTCGGGAGATTTAATTGTGGTAATTGGCGAAGAAAGTCACCCCGAATTGCAACGCGATGGTAATGATTTGATATACGAACTTCCTATTAGTTTTCCGCATGCTGTATTAGGTGCTACTGTTGAAGTGCCAACGGTAGAAGGTACCGTGAAAATAAAAATTGACGAAGGTACTCAACCCGGCAAAGTGCTTCGTCTACGTGGTAAAGGTATACCAGATGTTAACGGATACGGACGTGGTGATTTGTTAGTTCAAGTTCAAGTATTTGTGCCAAAGCAGGTTAGTAAAGAAGAGCGGAAAATCCTCGAAAAAATGCAAGAATCGGAATCGTTTACTCCTAAAATTGGGAAAAACGGATTTTTCGATAGAATGAAGGATTTCTTTTAAATAAAGGTATAAAGGATTAAGGGTATAAGGGTTTATAGGGGTGCTTTAATTCTCTGTGAAGCTTTGTGTTGAAAACAGGTATACTGTTTTAGGTATACGGTATTTGAACTCGTAAGAGGATTAATTTTTTTTACTTTCCAACTCTTTCATATGATCTTCCCATTCAATCATTGTAGAATCAAGTAGGTCTTGTAAGTTTGCGTGATGTTTATAGTCATCGGCAGTTACATTCGCTGTATCTTCTATAAATTTTGTGTTCAACACATGTATTTCCGATTCTAAATCTTGAATTTTATGTTCTATTTTCGAAATAGTTTGTTCTAATTTGCGAAGCTCTCGTTCTCGTTCTTTACGTTGTTCGTAGTCTTTTTTATTGTCAGATGTTTCTGTTTTTTGAGTTTTAGAATCCTGCTGTTTTGATTGAAGAAGGGTGTCAATATGCAATGCCGATAAATATTCTTGTAAATCACCAATAACTTCTCGTACCTTGGTTTGTTTAACTTCATAAATATGGGAAGTAAGTCCGTCTAAAAAGTCGCGGTCGTGTGATACAAGTATTACCGTACCATCGTATTTCATGAGGGCTTGTTTGAGAACTGTTTTTGATTGAATATCTAAATGATTGGTTGGTTCGTCGAGAATAAGCAAATTGTATGGTTGTAACATGAGTTTAGCCATAGCTAAACGATTGCGTTCGCCTCCCGAAAGTACCCGTACTTTTTTGTCAACATCTTCGCCGGTAAAAAAGAATGCCCCCAAAATATCTCGAAGTTTTGTGCGAATTTCTCCTACAGCTATAGCATCGAGTGTTTCGAGAACGGTTGCATTTTCGTCTAATATTTCGTCTTGATTTTGAGCAAAATATCCAACCGAAACATTATGTCCTAATGCAATAGAACCACTATACTGAATTTCGTTTAAAATGCATTTAATGAGAGTCGATTTTCCTTCGCCATTTTTACCTACCAATGCAATTTTATGCCCTCGTTCTATAGCACAAACCACATCGTGTAAAATAGTTTTTTCTCCGTATTTTTTTGTTACATGGTCAACTTTTACAACAACCGATCCGGCACGTGGTGCTGGAGGAAATGCAATTTTGAATGCACCAAGTGTATCTTTTTCTACTTCGAGTCGTTCTATTTTATCGAGTTGTTTTATACGCGATTGTACTTGTACCGATTTGGTAGCTTTGTACCGAAACCGTTCAATAAATTTTTCGGTGTCGGCAATCATTTTTTGTTGATTTTCGTAAGCAGCCAATTGTTGTTCGTATCGTTCTTCTTTGAGGATAAGATATTCGCTATAAGGAGCCGGATACGAGCACAATTTGTGTAAACTTATTTCAAACGTTTTATGAGTTATTGCATCAAGAAATCGTCTGTCGTGCGAAATGAGAATAATAGCTCCTTTAAATTGAATTAAGAATTTTTCGAGCCATTCTATAGAAACTATATCGAGGTGGTTGGTTGGTTCATCGAGTAACAAAATATCGGGTTTACTTAGTAATAATTTTACCAATTCTATACGCATTCTCCAACCGCCACTAAATTCTGATGTAGGTCTGTTAAAATCGGAACGATTGAATCCCAAACCAATGAGCATTTGTTCTATATCGCCATCTAACGCATTGCCGCCGTGCATATGAATATATTCGGTAAGTTCCGAAACTTGATGAATTATATTCATATATGAATCCGATTCGTAATCGGTACGTTCGCTTAATTGAATTTGAAGGGCATCGAGTTTTTTTTGTAAACTCAAAATATCGTCGAATGCAGTTTTAACTTCGTCGAGCACAGTTTTACCATCGCTAATTTTCATTTGCTGAGGTAAATATCCGATTTTACAATCATCGGGAATTACTACAGTGCCTTCGCTTGCGTGGTCAACTCCTGCAATAATTTTAAGTAATGTAGATTTTCCTGCTCCGTTGCGACCAACCAAACCTATTTTATCTTGTTCGGTTATAAGTACCGAAATATCGTCGAATAAGGTAAAGCCGCCAAAACGTACCGCTATATTTGCTAATGAAATCATGAATTAAAATACTGCTTTTGCAATTTCTACCGATTGTTTTGCACTACTATATGTAAATAAATGGAGTAGGGGGACATTGTGTGCAATAAGTTCTTTTGCTTGCATTATAGCCCATTGGGTACCTATTTGTTTTGCTTGTTCATCGTCGGAACAGGCACGTAACGCTGTATCTAAATCTTGGGGTAATTCTATGTGAAATAATTTAGGTAATACATCAACTTGGTTTTTGAGACCAATTGGTTTAATACCTGGAACTATTGGAATTGTAATACCTACAGCACGACATTTTGCAACAAAATTAAAATAATGTGCATTGTCGAAGAACATTTGGGTTATAATATATTGTGCCCCTGCATCTTGTTTTTCTTTAAGATGAAGAATGTCGGTATCTAAATCGGGTGCAGCATAGTGTTTTTCAGGATATCCGGCAACACCACATGAAAAATGTGTAGGTGAAGAAGTATTATAATCGGTATCGCCTATAAATTTACCTTTATTCATATCTGCAATCTGACGAAGTAAATCTTGAGCATATCTATTACCTTCTGGTTCAGGAGTATACGGCTCGTCGCTTCGCAATGCATCGCCGCGTAAAGCAAGTACATTGTTTATACCTAAAAAGTGTAAGTCAAGTAATACATATTCGGTTTCTTTACGATTAAAACCACCGCATAAAATATGTGGAACTACAGGTATATTATATTTATGCGAAATTGCACCTGCAATAGCAACGGTGCCGGGACGACGACGCACTCGATTATTGTTGGCATCGTAAACCTCGCGGTGCGATGTAATATTTATAAATTGAGGTTTATACTCCATTAATGGATCTATAGTATTATAAATTGTTTCTATACCTTTACCTTTGAGTGGCGGAAGGATTTCGAACGAAAACAGAGTTTTTGTTGTTGTTTGAATTGTATGAGCTACATTCATTGTTCTGAAATTTTATTTCGGCAAAAATACATAATAAATACCTATTGTAAATAGGAGTCAGAATTTTTTTATAGAATAATGTGTCTTGGCTTGAAATTGAATAAACAATTATATGGATTTATTGAATAATTTTAAATTCAGTTCGTCTGTTTTTTTGTTTCCCTTCTTCGGTAGCATTATTTGCTATTGGGCGGTCGTATGAATAACCTATGGCAGTAATTCTATTGCGTGCTATACCTTTTTGAACTAATTAATTAGTAACCGATAATGCTCGTGATTCCGAAAGTTTTTTATTAAATCCCCAAGAGCTGGTATTACAAGTATGACCCGAAATTTCTACTCGAATTCGAGGGTTTTCTTGTAAAAATGCAATTACATGTTCCAATTCGGGAAATGATGATTCTCGTATAGTTGATTTTCCGTAATCAAAGAAAATATTTTTATTAAAAAACACATGGTTTTACAAACAAATTATTGTATTTTTGATTGTTCTGTATAGTTTGTGAGTTGCCATATGCATCTATTTCAGAAGACTAACTGACATAATACTCATTTTTGTTTATGATTCGTAGTATAAAAGTACTTATAGTTGAAGATGATTCGGCATCATTAAGTTATTTGGAAATCATTCTGGGTAAAGAAGGTTTGAATTACAAAACGGCTACCAATGGTGAAGAAGGGCTTGCATTATTTAAAGAATATAAGCCGCATATAGTACTTACCGATATTAATATGGCAAACATGAATGGTATTGAATTGCTTGCTGCTATTAAAAAAAGCCAACCGCAAACCATAGTAATAATGCTTACTGCATATAATTCAGAAGATTATGTGATAGAGGCTATGCGATTTGGGGCAAATAATTATTTGAAAAAACCTATATTTAGAGATAATATTATAGGCTTATTGCGAAAATATAAAAACATAATTCTTTCGCGAAATACACATACCAAAATTCAATCTTTTGTAAAAAAACATTCCTTTACCATGGAAATTGGTAATGAAATGGAACTATTACCCTATATTATAAATCATTTAATCGAAAGTGTTGACCTTATTTTTAAAGAAGATGAGTGTATGGGTATTCGCTTAGGATTAGATGAAATTATTATAAATGCTATAGAACATGGTAATTTAAATATTAGTTATATAGAAAAAACACAAGCTATAAAAAATAATGCTCTAGAGAAACTCCACGAAAATAGACGAAATTCTCCTGAACATAAAGATAAAAAGGTAACCATAAGCTTTGAATTGAATGAGAATTTTTGTGAATGGACTATAAAAGACCAGGGCAAGGGGTTTAATCCGTCTTTAATACCTAATCCTATTTTAACTGAATCTACTGAATCTTTACACGGGCGAGGTATTTTTATAACGCAATTTCAGTTCGATGAGATGGAATATTCAGAAAATGGAACTAAAGTAAGACTTCGAAAAAATATTTCAAAATAAGTTCCCGTATGCGTTGGTGTTTGAGCTGGTTATTGGTTTGTTGTATATATGTTTCTTCTTTTTCTCAATCTCAATTAGTTGTCCCTTTTTCTCAATCTATTGATATTTCAGGCAATACACAGTCTGCTGTAATCAATAATCAACTTAAAGATTCAATTTTTTTTAAAGTAGTAGATTCAAATAATTTTCCTTTAGCAAAAATTCGGGTGTTTCTTGTAATTTCGCAAGAGCCTTCTCCAAATAGTGGTGCCAAACTAGCCGATACACTGGTATATACCAATTCGCATGGTATATGTGGTACTGCGTTTACGCTTGGTTCTCATACGGGTGAATATCATGTTACTGCAAGTATAGTTTCTAATACACCTCACAATACTTTAAGTTATTCGTTCGAAGCTAAAGCGAGCTATTGGCTTTTCTTTATGTTAATTGGCGTAGTGGGTGGGTTAGTATTTTTTCTCTACGGCATGAATATTATGAGCAGTGGCTTACAAAAAACTGCCGGCGATAAAATGCGAACCATTTTGAGTAGTTTGACGCGAAATAATGTTATAGGTGTTGCAATAGGGACTTTGGTAACTGCAATTATTCAAAGTAGTAGTGCAACTTCGGTAATGTTGGTGAGTTTTGTTCATTCGGGCTTAATGCGTTTTAAACAAACTTTAAGTATTTTATTGGGGGCTACTATTGGTTCTACTATTACCGTGCAGCTTATTTCTTTTAAATTAACCGATTATTCTCTTTTGTTTGTGGCTATAGGAGGTGCATTGTATATGTTCTCCAAAAAAAATTCATTGCGTTTTGTAGGTGAATCTTTATTTGGATTTGGATTACTTTTTTTTGGTATGGAGGTAATGTCCGAAGCTATAACTCCTATTAAGAGTTCTTCCGTTTTTATTCAAATATTTACGCATTTACAAAATCCTTTTTTGGGAATTTTTGTTGGAGCATTGTTTACCGCAATAGTGCAAAGCAGTGCTGCAAGTATTGGTATTTTTATAATTTTAGCTACGCAAGGTTTATTATCTGTTGAATCGAGCATTGCTCTTGTTCTTGGTGCTAATTTAGGTACTCCGGTTACTGCAATTATAGCTTCGCTCAAAACTTCGCACGATGCAAAACGGGTAGCAATTACATTGGTTGTGTACAAACTTATATTGGTGCTGTTGTTTGTGTGGTTTATTGTTCCTATAAGTAATTATGTTTCACAAAATATTGCTGTTCAGCAAGCAGGTCATGATTTATCTCGAGCTATTGCTAACATTCATACATTTTTTAATATAAGTGTTGCACTTGTATTATTCCCGTTTATTCCGTTAGTCGAAAAACTTATCTTACGAATTAAACCCTTAAAATCGTATGAAATTCAAAAACAAAAAACTCGATATATCGATACGTCATTTATCAATCAGCCAGCTATAGCTATGCAGTTAGCCAAAGAAGAAACTATGCGATTAAGTCGTAAAATTCAATTAAGTTTGGAGCTTATTCTCAAACCATTTTTAGAAAATAATCCCGAATATCTCGAAACATTAAATATGCAGCGATTGGAATCTAAAGATTTACGCGATGCCATAAAGGAATATTTACTTAAAACGGCTCAGTTTGATTCATCAAAACAACGTTCAGAAGAGTTATTTACTATAATTCATACACTTACCGAATTGTCGCATATTAATGATGCATTAACAAAAATTCTTCACCGACGAGCCGAAAAGTGGATTGAACGAAACTATGAATTTACGCAAACCGAAAGAGAGGCTATTTTGTTGTATCATGCTAATACTCTGCAATTATACAATAGTGCTATGCAAGTATTTTCAGATTTTACTATTGAAGACGCGTTGCGTGTTAAGAAAAAAGCCTCAATTCAATCGCGTAAAGCTTTTGATTTAGAAAAACAGCATTATGCCCGACTTTTAGAACAAGAACAAGCAGAGTACAAAAATTCTAAAACATATTTGGAATTAATAAATATGTTTAAAATTATAGGAGAACATGCCGCTGCAATAATTCCAAATTCCTAATTGAATACTTTTGGAATTTTTTTAGTGCAATTCAAAATTTTCTAATTGTTGTAATCGCTCTTTTACCGAATACCCGCGTTTGGGAGTATAATTTACAGCTCCTTGTGTTTCTAAAAATCGAATAACGTGAGTATGTCCCAACATCGAAGCATGCAAAAGACCGGCTTTTGTTATAAATACACCGTCAATAGTTTTTCCAACATATTCGTTAATGTGATATTTTAATAGAATACGTTCCATTCTATTGGTATACCATCGAATAAACCGTTCTTGTTCTGAAGGCGGAAAGAGCTCTGTATCAAAAAAGTAGCGTTTTCTGTTGCCTCGTATGGTGATTTCGTACACACTTGTGTATATCGAATCAATTTGTGCGTCGGAATAACCAAAATCACGCAATGTGTGTTTACTTGCTTGGTATTTACCTAGCATTGATTTTTCGCTTACTACATTATAGGCTCCTCGCGATTCAATTTTTGCAATATGAGTAAATAATTTTTTCTTCGAAATAAACTCTAATTCATGTATATATACGTCGTGTTTATTTGGGTCAAACGATGTTTGAAACCGGAATGTATTTGAAGCAAAATTTGGCGCTGTTAATAAAACTAATAAGCCAAATGCCTTAAAATAATTGGTTTTTTTCTGCATTTTTCTTGTATTTCTTACGAGACGTTTCCCGTAAAATTTCGGGCAAATGTAATGCTTTACATTTTAAAAAAGCAAGCTTTCAGGTATAAATTAGGTACAATTACACATGCGATTTATTAGTTTTACGCAATTCAAATAATTAATTTACAGAGGGTTATATTATTCCTATATGCCTATTTGTAAAGGTATGAGCCAAACATACAAGCATTTTTTTAGGACTGCATAAGTATGTTCTAATTTGAATTATTATATTATTGTAATTGTTTAACCAATGAAGCTATATAGTCGTAATGCTTTTGAGTTACAGGTACCAATGGCATACGAACTGTATTTTGAACAATTCCCATATAATGTAACGCAGCTTTAACTCCCGCGGGACTGCCTTCCATAAATAAACTATCGGTAAATTCAATTAATTGCATATGAAGGTCTAATGCTTCGGGGAATTTATTTGCTTTACACAAACGTACCATATTGGAATACATACGCGGCATAGCATTGGCTGTTACCGAAATGGCACCGGCAGCACCAAGCGACATATGAGGAACAACTATAGAATCGTCGCCACTAATTACTAAAAAATCTTTAGGAACACTTCGTTTGATATAGGTAAATTGTTCAACCGAAGGCGAAGCTTCTTTAAGTCCTATTATGTTTGGTATTTCGTGTGCAATTTTTATTGATGTTTCTGCTTCCATGTTACAACCTGTTCTGCCCGGAACGTTGTATGCCAACACCGGTACAGTGCTAGCTTCAGCAACAGCTTTGTAATGAGCATACATGCCTCGTTGGTTTGGCTTATTATAATATGGTACTACCGATAATATTGCATCAAAACGAGATGAGTCTATGTTTGATGCTGCTTCAATAACTTCATCGGTATTGTTGCCTCCGCATCCTACAACTATAGGTAAGCGTTTGTTAACTTTGGTACATACAAAATCTAAAATTGAGGTTTTTTCTTGTTTGCTTATTGTTATTGGTTCTCCGGTAGTTCCAAAAACAACCAAAAATTCTACACCACCTTCAATAACATGTTCTAACAACGAACCTAATGCGGTATAATCTACTTGATTGTCAGATGTAAAAGGAGTGATAAGCGCAACGCCGGTACCTTCAAATTTTGTGTGAGCCATATGTATCTTATTTGTTAACTTTTATCATGGACAAATATACATGTATTTGATTAATTAAAAAATCAATCGATTCATGATTTTTAACATCTATCATCAAGTCTAAATGCATATTTTTATCGCAGAATCTACCAACTTTAAATTTAGCAGTAGACAATTGTGTAATATATAATAGGGGATATATACTTTCTATAGAAATATCTATGAGTATATCAAATGGTGTTTTTATAAAATCGGAAATTATACAATTTTGCTCATCGCCATACCACGTAAAGTCTTTTTTAGTAATATATTTACAACCAAACTGCCCCGAAAAAGCTGAGGTAAGTTCTGCGTTCGAAACAAAACCTACCATTTGAACCTGACAATTATGTGTTTTCATGAGCATAGCAGCAAAATTTGCTACTTTTTTATGTTGTTCTTGGTCAATTGCATCGTATACAATTCCAATAGTTTTGGCGTATTCAAAATTACATGCTTGTAACGAACGCGAAACTTTTTTTGCTTGTATTTTAAGCAAATATGCTCCAATAAATTCTTGCACAAAATGTAGTTTTCTCATACTGCAATAATACGAATTTTTGAAGTGATAGAGAAATAAATAGTAAAAAAATGAAGAATAGGAAATAGGGGGTATTCAGATTGTTTTTATAGAATTATGAAGTGTCAAACATAGGAGTTTCGCTTAACGATTTAGCTAAAAAAAATTGTGGTGAGCTTGTCAAACCATGGTTTGCGTATTCTAAAATGGAAAAGCATTCGGTGCTGAATGTATACAAGAAATAAAGAAGGGATAAAAATGTAGGTTTTAAATCTACTCAAAATAATACAAACGCTTAACCCTTCGCGAAACGGAAGTTATGATTTCGTAAGGAATAGTTCCCAATGTTTCTGCCATACGGGTTATGGGCAAATCTTTGCCAAAAAGTATTACTTCGTCGCCTATTTCGGCATCCACATCGG